>CAZKXK010000147.1:4049-6235 GCA_964556585.1 uncultured Anaerolineaceae bacterium | reverse complement strand
ACGCCCACCCCGACGCCCACCCCGACGCCCACCCCGACGCCCACCCCGACGCCCACCCCCACCCCGAGGACGTCTCCCAGCCCATCGCCGAGCCCGTCGCCATCTCCCAGCCCATCGCCTGCGGTCGCCGGCATCCCTGTCGTTGGTGGGCTGACAGGCTCCGGCAGCGGCCCGGATGGATCGTCCGGCAGTAGCGGCCCGAGTGGGGTCGTACCAGGCGGCAGCGGCCCCGGCGGCAGCGGCGCGGCATCGGGAGGATCGCCTGGCGGAACTCCGGCCGGTGACGGCACCGGATCGGGTTCGGCCGCCGGCGACGGCACCGCGGGCGGCGGGTCATTCGACGCCGAGGTCAGCAACGCCCGGGCGAGCGGGAGCCAGCGGGTCGGCTCCGCGTCGCTGGGCCAGGCCGGGATCCCGGGCCTGCCCGGAAGCGGCCCGTTCGGTCGACTGGCGCACCTCGTGCCGCTCGCGTCGCTCCTGTCCACGACGACAACGCTCGCGCTCGCGTTCCTGCTCTTCGGCAAGAAGCGCCGGGACGAGGAGGCGCCCGCGTCGGACGAAGACCTCGCCTCCGCGGCGGCCTCCCCCTATTCGATGGTCGGAGCCGGCCTTGCCCCCGCGTTCGCGGGCGTGGATCCCGGGACGGGTGGCACGGACGTCAACCTGCCCCGCTGGCGGCGCCCGTCGCTCCTTGCCGCCCGCAAGTCCGATCCCATTCGAAACAGCGCCGAGCACGTCAACCTGACGTTCACGTCGCAGGGTGGTTCATCGGCCGGCGGCGAGCGCTGCGTGGTCCGGTACCGGCTTGTCCAGCTCCTCGACCGACCCGACGAGCTCCTGGGCCAGGCCGTCGACTCCGTCGACGAGGGCGACCAGGTCGAGATTCTTGAACGCCGCGGCACCTACCGCCGCGTGGTGACGCCCGACGGCCGGGAGGGCTGGCTCCACCGGATGACCCTCGGTGACCTGGTAACCGAGGACCCGTCCGACTCCGTGCCGGAGGTGCTGGACGACGACGTCGTCCTGGCATACCTCTCGGCACACGGGCGCCGCTAACGGCGCCTGCCGAGCGGCTCCCTGCGCAGCACCACGATGTGCTGGTGGGCGATGTTCGGCACGAAGGCGCGCGGGTAGCCGTAGGGCCGCAGCCGGGTTCCTGCCTGGTACCAGACGATGTCCCCCTTGGGAACCAGGCCGGCGGCCTCCGCCCGCGCGGCCAGCTCCGCGCCAGTGAATCGGTACCGTCCATCGAGGTAGGCATCCCGCACGATCACGGCCGCGTACCGGCCCGGACGGAGGACGCGGGCCACTTCACCGAAGGCGCGCTCCATCAACCCGAGATAGGCATCGTGCGTGGGCGCGTTGGCGAGGTCCGCCGGATCCCCGGACACCATCGCGTAGTCGGTGCGACGGTTCGCGTGCCGCTCGGCGAGCGGCCCCCCGGCCATCGTCAGCGGCAGCTGGACGGTGTAGGGCGGGTCCGTCGCCACGAAGTCGACGCTCGCCGCCGGCAGTCCGGGCAGGAGCTCCAGCGCGTCGCCGACGCGAAGCTCGCAGCCTGCCGGGTCGAACGTGCGGATGCCGGCTGGATCGGCGTTCCCCAGGTCCGCCAGGAGCGGCCCCGCGCCGCCCCGTTCCGCCAGCGCCGCCGCGACGACATCCGCATAGACCGCCGCCCAGCGTGGGTTCAGCTCGAACCCGAGCGCGCGACGCGGCCCGCGAGCGATCGCTGCGCCCAGCAGCGTCCCGCCGACGCCGGCGAACGGATCCAGCACGAGCTCGCCGGGCCGGGTGAAGAACTCGATCAGGCGTGCCATCAGCCGGGGCGGCTTGTTCGCGCCGTGGGTCCGCCGGAGCGCGTGACCCAGCTCGGAAGGGTACGCGGTGGTCAGGACCGACTTGGTGAAGTACAGCCACTCCTCCCCCGACAGCTCGTTGAGCGTGTTGGCGGGATGGGGCACCTGTCGCACCAGGGGAGTCTACCCTTGGCCTGTCCACGCCTGGCCTTGGCCGCGATCCGTAGAATGCCGGAATGGTGACCGGTCCGGGGTTGAGCGCCTTCATCGGCCGTCAACGTGAGCTGGAGCAGCTCGCCGCGGCGGTCACGAACCTGGGCGAGGGCCGCGGCGGGACGCTCCTCGTCGCGGGCTCGAGCGGGATGGGTGCGAGCCGGCTGCTCGACGAGC
>CAZKXK010000147.1:0-3949 GCA_964556585.1 uncultured Anaerolineaceae bacterium | reverse complement strand
ACGCTCCTCGTCGCGGGCTCGAGCGGGATGGGTGCGAGCCGGCTGCTCGACGAGCTGGAGACCCGGGTCATCGATCCGCGCGGACTTCCCGTCACCCGTCTTCGGAGCGACCAGCTGCCCGCCTGGCGCGGCGCCCCATACCGGCCCGTCCGGGTTGCCCTCGAAGGGCACCTGCGGACACTCGCGCCGGCGCGGGTGGCGGCCCTCGTCGATCCTGCCGCGGAGCTGCTTGGGCCGCTCTTCGCCGGTATTCCGGGAGTCCCGACCGTCGATCCTCGGGGGGCGGATCGGTCGGAGCGGCGCACGGAGCGAACCCTCGAGGCGCTGCGGGCCCTGCTCGGCCGGCTGGCTTCCGACCGCCCGGTGGCATTGATCCTCGAGGATCTCCACGAGATCGACGCGGCGACGCGCCATCTCGTGGTCTTCCTCGCCCGAACGGCCGGACACCTGCCGCTGCTCCTCATCGGGACCTACCAGCCCGATGCGCTGACTCGCACGCATCCCTTCCGGGAGACGCTGGACGCGATCGAGAGCGGGCCACGCAACGTCACCCGCGTCGACGTCGGACCCCTCGGCCAGACGGAGGTTGGCGCGCTCATCGAGGCGCACGAGGGAGAGCGCCCGTCCGCCCCGCTCCTCCTCCTGGTGGCGGAGCGAGCCCGCGGGAACCCGCTGATCGCGGAGGAGGTGCTCGCCGCGCGCCGTGACCTCTCCGGCGCGTCGCTCACGGCGCCGCTGGCGCAGCTGATCCTTGGGCGGCTGGGGCATCGATCCGCGGAATGCCGGAGCGTCCTGCGTGCGCTTGCCGTCGCGGAAGGCCCGCTCCTGCCGGGCGAGCTGGCGGCGGTGATCGACGCGTACGAGACGGGCCAGGGACGGAAGCCGCGCCGCTCGCCGGGCCGCAACCGCAGCGGAAGCGGGATGCTCGACGGCGAGCTCGCGGCGGGCCTCCAGGAGGCGATCCGCGAGCGCTTCGCCGTGGCGCTTCCGGCGACACCTGCACGGGCGGCCTCGGTTTCGTCGGCAGCTTCTCCGGCGGCGACCGCGACCGCGGCGGGATCGGCGATCAGGGTTCGCCACCAGCTCGTTGCCGGAGCGCTCGCTGCCGACCTGCTCCCCGACGAGCGACGGCGCATGCACGCCGCCGTCGCCAGCGCGCTGTCGACGCACCCGGCCGAGGCGGCCCGCCATTGGCTGGCGGCCTATGAGCCGGCCCGCGCCCGGACCGCTGCGCTCCAGGCGGCCGCCGTGGAGGAGTCGGCCGGGGCGAGCGCGGATGCTCTCGACCACCTGGAGCTCGCGATCGAGCTCGCGGTTCCCGCCGCGCAGGCGTCCGACGACGCATCCGACCCGCTCGATGTCGCGCTCCTGCGGCGGGCGGCGGAGGCCGCGCTCGCGGCGGGCAATCCGGGCCGTGCGGCGGCGCTGACGGAGTCCACGCTCGGCCCCGCGATTCCTTCCGGTGACCGCGTGGCAACCGCCACGGCCTGGGACCGGCTCGGCGTGTTCCGCTGGGAGACCGGCGACCGCGAGGGAGCGCTCGCGGCGCACGCTCGCGCGCTCGAGGTGCTGCCGCGGAGCGAGACCCTCGAGCGGGCGCGCGTCCTGGCGACGATCGGGCAGATCAGGATGCTGGAGGGATCATTCGTCGAGGCCGAACGCCTCGCGACGCAGGCGCTCGCCCTGGCCGGCGCAAGTGGTCCGGCCGGTGACGCCTGGCTGGGTCACGCGACCTGCACCCTTGGCGTCGTCGACGGTTGGCTCGGTCGCCCGGAGTCCGCGATCGCGCGACTGGAGCACGCCCTCGCGATCGCCGTGCGGCTCCAGCGGCTGGAGGATGCATTCCGGGCGCGCGCGAACCTCGCCTCCATCCTGTACATCGAGGGCCGGCGCGAGGACGCGGTCCGGGTCTCGGAGGCGGGGATCGCCGCGGCGGAAGCGGCCGGCCTGGAGGCCGTCCATGGCAACCGCCTGCGGGGCGGGGCGGTGGACTCACTGTTCATGCTCGGGCGGTGGCGCGAAGCGCGAGCCCTGGCCATGCACGCGCTCGAATGGGCGCCGGCCGGCATCGCGTTCGTGCATGCCGCGGTCGGGTTCATCACCGTGGAGACGGAGCTCTCCGCGGGCGAGGATGCGAGCCGGATGCTGGGCCGCCTGCTCGTGGAGCTGGAGCTGATCGCCGACACGCAGTTCGCTGTGCCCACCTACCAGGCGGCGGCGTCCCTCGCCCTCTGGCGGGGCGACCCGGCCGACGCTCGTCGGGTGGCCGACGTGGCCTGGGATCGCGTGCGGACGACCGAAGACTGGGTGCTCGCGGCGCCCACCGCCAGCACGCTGCTCGGGGTGGCAGCCGAGGTCGCGGAGGCGGCACGAGACCGACGCGACCTGGGCACGCTCGCCGCGATCCACGCCCGCGCGGAGGCCGTCCTGGCCGAGGTCGAGCGGATCGTCGACCGTTCCGGGGTTGGGGCGAACGTCTTCGCGCGCCGGGAGGTGGACGCGGAGCTCGCCACCGCGAGGTCGCACCTGCTGCGGGTGAACGGGCACGATGACCCGGCCGCCTGGTCGACGGTCGCCGAGCGGTGGACCACGATCCGCCGCCCCTACGACATCGCCCGGGCCCGCCGACGCCAGGCGGCCGCCATCCTGGCGGCGGGCAAGGCGGACGGTGAACGCCGCGAGCATCGGGACGAAGCGCGCGAGCCCCTGGTGGAGGCCGCGACCATCGCGGCGAGCCTGCCGGCGCTGCCGCTGCTGCGGGCGGTCGCCGACCTCGCGGTCCGGGCCCGGATCACGCTGCCTGACGCGGCGCTCGAGGTCCTGTCCGCCTCGGAGGCGGATGGCCAGGAACAGGCGGCGCGGGCCGTCCCGTCGGACCTGCGGCTGGGCCGCCCGCACGCCGCCGCGTCCCCGGCGGAGCGGCAGACCGCGGAGACGTTCGGCCTGAGCGTCCGGGAACGAGGCGTGCTGGCGGAGGTCGTGGCCGGCCGGACGAACCGGGAGATCGGCGAACGCCTGTACATCAGCGAGAAGACGGTCGGCGTCCACGTCGGGAACATCCTCGCCAAGCTCGGCGTTTCCGGCCGCGTCGAGGCTGCCACGGTGGCGCTTCGCCTGGGGCTGGTGGACGACCTCGCGGCGGACGCGAAGAGACCCGGACGGGCCAGTCCGGGTCTCGTTCGGCGTGGGCGGGGCGCCTGATCGGTCGGCGGGGAGGGCTCCGCGTCGCGGTCGCCCCGCGTGGGAGGGCTTACCAGCGCTTCGCGACGAGCGGGTGAATCAGAATCGCGAACGCGGACAGCGAAACCGCGATGCCAAAGAGGCGGGACTTCAGCGACTGCTTCACGTTGGGCACTCCTGGCGCGATCGCCGGATTGATATGGATGAGAGCGGGCGACCCTCTCGCGCCACTCGAGAGTCGCCGGTCTGGCGCGTGCTCGGAACGTAGCCCGGGAGGCATGCGACGGGCTATGGGACGTTCGTACGGGGTGGCCGCCCAGGACCCCCTACTTCGGTCCCGGTTCGGTGCGCAGGCGCACCCGATCCTTCTCCGGGGGGGCCGGCGGCGTGTTCAGCCCGCTGGAAGTACGATCTCGGTTGCCCACCCGGAGGAGCCAGCCGCTCATGCAAACTCGCCGTGCTCTCGTCTTCCTTGCCCTGGTCGCCACGGTCCTGGTGGCCTGCTCGTCCAGCGCCCAGCCCGTCTGGACGTACGCGCCCACGCCCCCGCCGACTCCGGCTCCGAGCGGCGCCTCGGCGTCGGCCGCCCCGAGCGCGGCGGCCAGCGCGGCGCCCAGCGGCGCGGCGGCCAGCGCGGCGCCCTCCGGCAGCCCGGCCGGCTCGCCGGCCGCATCGGGCGGCGCCGCGGAGACGGTCCTCCAGCTGGCGGCGGCCAACATCGCCTACGACCAGACCGACCTGGCCGCCCCGGCGGGCGTCCCGTTCCAGA
>CAZKXK010000146.1:0-6236 GCA_964556585.1 uncultured Anaerolineaceae bacterium | reverse complement strand
GCCGCCTTGACCACCATCGATCCCACGAACTTGTCGTGGAAGCCCTGCTTGGTGGGGCTCTGGGCCGTGGTGTAGAGGAGGTAGATCACGTACCCCAGGGCGACCAGCGCGATGAGGAGGCCGACGAGCGGCAGCGGGTTGAGCGCGGAGACGATCGTGATCCAGCCGCCGACCGCCAGCCAGCGCCGGATCGCCTGGTCCATGGACAGCGCGGAGCCGTCCTTCTCGCTCCCGATCTGCATGCCGAGGACCTTCATGCCGACAGTGCCCCGCATGTTGGTCCAGGTGTAGATGAAGTAGCCGGCGCTGACCGCGGCGCCGATGGCCGCGTTGATGATCGCCGCGAAGTAGTTGTAGTGGAAGCCGTTGACGAGGTCGAACGAGACCACCGGCATGAAGGAGCCGGTGATGGCTCCGATCACGACGCCCACGATCGCGAGCAGGATCATGTCGATGATGTAGGCGATGATCCGGTTGGGCAGGTCGGCATAGAAGAGGCCCGCCGGCCCGGCCACCGGGGCCGTCGAGGTCAGGCTCTGCATCCAGGCCGGCTGCGGCGGCGTCTGGGACGCCGCCGGCGGCATCTGCGGCGGCGGGGTCGGCATCTGCGGCGGCGGGGTCGGTGCCTGCGGCGGCGGGGCAGGAACCCCGGGGCTGCCCGACGGCATCTCGGACGGGGTTGGATCCATCGCATCTCCCTCTACTCGTGTCTCCCCGGAGCCACCGGGCGCAAGGCCGCGCACCGACCGGCTGCCACACAGGACCCTTCCCTGCGATGCCCGAGAGCATAGCCACGCGGCGTCAACCTGACCAGACCGTTTGCGTGCCTTTTCAGGCACGCGGAGCGCAAAGCGTGCCTCCGGGCACCACCGGGTAGACTCGCCGCCGATGGACGGCACGATCGCTCTCGTCGGATCGGGCGAGTTCACCGCGGCGATGGACGCGGTGGATCGGATCCTCCTGCTGGCCACCGGGCGCGACCGGCCACGGGTTGTCGTGCTCCCGACCGCGTCATGGCCCGACGGCGAGGAGACGTTCCGGCGCTGGGCCGCGCAGGGCGAAGCCCACTTCGCGGCGCTCGGCGCGGAGGTGGAGCCGGTCCTGGTGCGCGGTGCCGAGGACGCCAACGACCCGGCCGCTGTCGCCGCGATCGGGGAGGCCGACCTCGTCTACCTGTCGGGAGGGAAGCCCGGCCACCTGCTCGACGCGCTCGATGAAGGCGGCGTGGGCGCCGCGCTTCGGGCCGCCCATGCGCGCGGCGCGGTCATCGCCGGCTGCTCGGCGGGGGCGATGGTGCTCGCCGGTCACCAGCTCCGGTCCGGTGGGGGTTCCTTCGCCCGGTTCCCGATCGGCTGGCGGGACGCCTTGGGGCTCGTGCCCGGGACTATCGTGATCCCCCATTACGATGCGTTCCCGGAGCCGCTCTCTGCGGCGATCGCGCTGGCGGCGCCCGCCGACACGCTCGTGCTCGGCATCGACGAGGACACCGCGCTCGTCGGCCGCGACGTCGCCTGGACCGTCTACGGCCGGGGACGCGTGACGGTGTGGCGCGGGCGACATCGCGACCGTCTGCGCGCCGGAGATACGCTCCGCCTCCCGGGTGCGGCCGGCCTCGCCTGAGGCCGGCCCGGGCGGGGTCAGCCGGCCTTGACCTCGCGGAAGCAATCCGAGCAGTAGACGGGCTTGTCCATGCGCGGCTTGAACGGGACCTGGGCGTTGTTGCCGCAGCGTGAGCACGTCACCGCGAAGAACTCACGCTCCGACGACCCACCTCGCTCGTAGCCGCGCGGCCCGCCGATGCTGCGGGCGTCGTAACCGTCCCCGCGGGCGGCGCGCCGGCTGGAGCGGCAGCTGGGGCACCGCTTCGGCTCCGAGGTGAAGCCTTTCTCCGCGTAGTACTCCTGGTCCGCCGCGCTATGGATGAACGAGATCCCGCAGTCGACGCAGGGGATGGAGCGATCGGTGTATGTCATGTGCGTGTGCCTCCAGGTCCGGGCGCTCGCCGTCGGTCCGTGCGCCGGGCCTGCCACCCGCCCGGTGACCGGACCGCGGAGGAGGCAAGGTACGCCTGGTGCCGCGCGACCCGGGTGACGAGCTGGTGTTGGACCCATCGGGGCGCGCACCGGTTGCGTGTTCGAAACGATAGCATCCCGGCTCGCGGACGGCCGCCGCGGCCTTCCGGACCGGGATTCGACGCAGCGCGCACGAACGCCCGGGCAGGTCTCGCCGAATGCGGCACAATGCCGGGGATGCTGCGCCTGCTTCACACGGCCGACGTCCACCTGGGGGCCCGCCACGCCGACCTGGGCAACCAGGCCGCTGCCCAGCGCGAACGCCAGTTCCTCGCGTTCCGCGCCACGATCGACGTCGCCCTCGAGGAGAAGGTCGACGCTCTGCTGATCGCCGGCGACCTGTTCGACTCGAACACGCAGCCGCGGCGCTCCGTGGAGCGCGCCGCGGCCGAGCTCAAGCGGCTCACCGATGCCGCGATCCGGGTGGTGATCATCCCCGGCACGCACGACGTCTACGACGGAGCGTCCGTGTACCGGGCCTACGACCTGGCCGCGCTCGCCGGCCTGGCGCCCGACTCCGACCGGCTGGTGGTGCTCACCCCCGACCGGCCGGACGTCGTCTACGGCATCCTGGACCTCGCGGTCCACGGGTTCGTCTTCCCGACCAAGCGGGCGCCCCGCAGCCCGCTGGCGGGGTTCAGCGCCGCCGCCGACGGCCGCGCGCGCTGGCACGTCGGGATGATCCACGGGTCCCTCGCGATCCCCGGCAAGACCGACGCGGACGAGGTCGTGTTCACGGCGGCGGAGGTCGCGGCCTCGCACCTCGACTACCTCGCCCTCGGGCACTGGCACTCGACGCAGCGTGGCCAGGCCGGCGTGACCACGTGGGCGTACAGCGGCGCGCCCGAGCCGGTGGCCGTCGACCAGGATCGCGCCGGCAGCGTGCTGCTCGTGGAGCTCGACGATCGCAACGGGGCGCGCCACGTGGCGGTGGAGGAGCGCCGGGTGGGGCGGACGCGGTTCGCCCGGCTGGAGATCGACGCGGCAACGCTGGCCAGCCAGCCCGCCCTCGTGGAGCAGCTCGCCGGCCGTGCCGATCCCGACCTCGTCCTCGACGTCAGGCTCGTCGGCGTCCGGCGCGAGGACCTGGATGTCGTGGCTGACGAGGTCGAACGGGAGCTGGCTGACCGTTTCTTCCGGCTTCGGGTCCGGGACTCCTCGGCCGCGGCGCTCCCGGACGGGCCGCTGCCGCCGCCCGACACGATCGCCGGTGCGCTGGTCCGCGACCTCGAGGCATCCATCGCGGAGGCGGAGGGGAGCGACCGGCTCGACGAGTCGCTGGAGCTTCGGGATGCCCTCCGGCTGGCCCATCTCATGCTCGACGGGCACGAGGTCGCGTTGTGAGGATCACGCGGGTCCGGGTTCGCAACTTCCGGGTCCACCGGGACCTGGACCTCGAGCTGGCGCCCGGGCTCACCGTCATCCGGGGCCCGAACGAGGCGGGCAAGACCACGCTCCAGCGTGCGCTCGAGGTCGGGCTTTTCCGGCGCGTCACCGCGGGTGGGTCGGAGATCGACAGCCTCCGCAGCTGGGACGCCGGCGAGGACGGGCGTCCGGCGGTCCAGCTCGATTTCGTGCAGGAAGACCTGGAGGGGACCCGCGTCGGGAGCGTCCTCAAGGATTTCCGCGGCAGCCGGGGCACCGTCCGGCTGGTTCTCGACGGTCAGACGATCACGGATCCCGCCCGCGCCGACGAGCTGCTGGCCGAGCTGACCGGCATCCTGCCGGAGAAGTTCTTCCGCTCCACCGCGTCCGTCCGCCATCACGAGGTGGATGACCTGGCGCGCGACGAGGGAGCGCTGCGGGACCGGCTCCAGGCATCCATCAGCGGCGCCGACCGTGGCACGAGCTCGGTCAAGCGCCGCCTGGACCGGGCGCTCCGCGAGCTCAACGCGAAGGGTGAGAAGAACCCCGGAGGGCTCCGCGTCGCCGAGATGGCCGTCACGCGCGCCGAGGCTGCCGTCGGGGACGGCGAGTCCCGGCTCGCCGGGCTGGAGCGCGACCGGGACGCCCTGGTGGTTGCCCGCGGGCATCGCGCCAAGGTGGAGGCCTCGCTCGCCGAGCGGCGCTCGCTGCTGGAGAAGGCCCGCCAGGCAGAACGCCTCACCGCTGAGCGCGATGTCGCCCGCGAACGTTTCGAGCGCTACCGGCAGGCGGCCGCTCTCTCGGACGAGATCGTGACGCTCGAGCAGGGCCATCCCTCCGGGCATGCCCTGCCGGTCCTGCGCCAGGTCGTCGAGCGCCTCCGGGTCCTGGATCGCGAGATTGCCGAGCTCGGCGCCCAGCTGGGCGACGGGGCCTCCGCGGTCGAATACGAGATCGTGATCCCGGAGCCTCGCTGGCGGACCTTCGCGATCACCGCCGCGGTGCTGGCGGTCGCCGGGCTCGCCGCCGCCCTGGTCGGCTTTGTCAGCAGCCAGCTTCCCGCCCTCGTCGCGGGCCTGGCAGCGGCCGTGGTGGGTTTCGTCCTGGCCGCCTATGCCCGCACGAAGCGGCGCGAGGCCTTCGACTTCCGGCGCCATCAGCAGCTGCGCGACGACGAGATCGCGCGACGCCTCCGCGGCCGAAGCCAGCTGGAGGAGGACCTGAAACGGCGCGTCGCGGACCGCGACACCCAGCTCGCGTCGCTCCAGCTGGCCGACCTGCCCTCCGCCGAGGATCTGCTGGCCCGCGAGGACGCGCACGTCCAGGCGATCGGCCGCGCCCGGGCCCAGCTCGAGGGCCTCGTCGGGAAGGCTCCCGCGGAGACCCTTCCCACCCTGCGCGACGCGGCCGCGCTCGACATCGAGCAGAAGACCGGCGCTCTCGAAACCCTCGGGCCGATCGCGAAGGAGCCGCGGGCCCGCGAGCGGCTCGAGGTCGAGGTCCGCGACCAGGAGGCCGCCCTGGAGCGTGCCCGGGACGACGAGGCCGACGCCCGCGCGCGGGTCGAACAGAACCCCGTCGACGCCGAGCAGGTCGCCGTGGACGTGGAGCAGCTGGCGGACCGGCGCCAGGAGCTGGCGGCCATCCAGCGCAGGATCCGCGTGTACCAGCTCGCCCTGGACGCGATCGTGCGAGCCGAACGTTCGACGATGCGCAAGGCGACCCGCTATCTCGAGAAGCGCATGCGCGGCGACCTGGAGAAGCTCACCGGGGCGCGCTACCGGCGCGTCCGTGTCGATGACGCCACCCTGGACATCCGCGTCTTTGCCCCGGAGCGCGGCGACTGGGTTCCCGTCGAGGAGCTGTCCCAGGGATCGCTGGACCAGGTCTACCTGGCCGCCCGGCTCGGTCTCGTCCGCCTCGTCACGCAGGACTGCCGGCCGCCGCTCGTCTTCGACGACCCGTTCGTGACGTTCGACGATGACCGCGCGGCCCGCGCGGTCGGGGTCCTCCGGGAGCTGGCGGCGGACTTCCAGGTGATCTACCTGACCACCTCGGCGCGCTACGACGCGCAGGCCGACCGCGTCGTGGTGCTCGCCGGTCCGAGCGCCCGCGACACCGCCCCCGACGAGGCCGAGGAGGCTGGCGCGCCGGCCGTCGCCTGAACGGCTCGCCCCGGCCGCGACGTGCGGCGGACGGCGCCGCCGCACGGAGGCCGGAACGGAAGTACAGTCGCGCAGGCCGCGAGCCCCCGAGCCGCACACCCGCCCCGCAGCGAGATGCCCGCCGTGGAACCCGCCGCCCGCCCCCGCCGCCGAGCCGACCAGAGGAGGCATCCCAGCCCATGGCGACCGACCTGCCCGCCGACATCGCGATCGAGCCGATCTTCGTGATCGAGGCGACCTACGCCCCGGACGCGGCAGCGACGAGGCCCGCCCACCGCCCGGAGCACGTGTCCCGCCTCGCTGCCTTGCGCGATGCGGGGGTGGTAATCGCGGCCGGGGCGTTCACGGACCTCTCGGGCTCGCTCGTCCTCGTGCGCGCCCGCGACGAGGCCGTCGTCCGCGACCTCGTCGCCTCGGACGTCTACACGCGCTCGGGGGTGTGGGCGAATGCGCGGATCCGCCCGTTCGGTCTCGTCCGGCGCGCCGGGGAGCTCGACGGCCGATGAGCTCGGCGATTCCTTCCCGGCGGAGCCTGGGCCTGGCGATCGCGCTGGCAGCAGCCGTCCTCGCGGCATGCGGCACCAGCGGTCCGGCCACGCCTCTGCCGTCCGTGGGCGCGGCGAGCGCGGCCGCG
>CAZKXK010000145.1:0-6283 GCA_964556585.1 uncultured Anaerolineaceae bacterium | reverse complement strand
CGACAGGCAGCGGCGCGCCGGCCTACCCGGCGGGACTGGCCACCGGACCGCTTCCCGGCTCCCTCATCACGTCGGGCGCGGTCTCGGCCGCGCGTCCCTGGTCATCCTCGCGGCCGGCCGGCCACGGGCGGCTCTATGCCGTATACCTCCCGGCGCCCTGGACGGGCGGCATCCGGACCGCGATCGAGATCGACATCTACCTGCCCCCGGGCTACGACGCCGGGTCGGCGCGCTACCCGGTCATCTACGAGGTCCCATACAGTGCCGGGACGTGGCAGAACGGGATGCGCCTCCCGAGCGTCCTGGACGCCCTGATCACCGCCGGATCCATCCCGCCCGAGATCGTCGTCTTCGCAGGCCAGTTCGGCGGGCCCTACGCGGACAGCGAGTGCGCCAACTCCTTCGACGGCCGCGAGTGGTTCGACCGGTTCGTAGCGACCACGCTCGTGCACTGGGTGGATACTCACCTCCGCACGATCGCCACGCCGGCCGCGCGAGCCACCTTCGGCTTCTCGCAGGGCGGGTACTGCTCGGCCGCGATCCTCGCCCACCATCCCGGCGTCTTCAGCTCCGCGATCGTCTTCAGCGGCTACTTCGTCGCCGGCATCCACTCGGGAACCACGGCGACCGCCTGGCGGCCGTTCAACAACGACACGGCGATCATCAACGCCGTCTCGCCCATGGCGGTGATCCCGCGCATCCCGGCCGCCCAGGCTGCGCGTCTCTTCGTGGAGATGGAGGCCGACCCCACCCAGGGCTTCTACGGCCCCCAGATGGCGAGGTTCGCGGCCGTGCTCGCGGCGGCAGGAGTCCCGATGGCGATCTTCCCGACTCCGCTCGGGCACTCCTGGGCGGGAGCCCGGGCGATCGTCCCGACCATGCTGGAGCTGGTCGCCGGACGGATGGTCAGCCTGGGCGTCTTCGGGCGCACCAGGTGACGGCGACCTCGCCCCAGGGCGAGGTCGCGCGCGGCGAGCCCAACGAGGCCCATCTCAGCCTCCTTCGCCTCTGTCGAGGCGATCTGTTCCGTCCAGGAACGCGTCGATCAGGCGCGCCCGCTCGTGCATCACCGAGATCCACTCGTCGAGCGCCTGGCGCCCCGCGTCAGTCAGCCGATACGTGCGCCGGGGTGGCCCGTCGTTCGTGACCCACGCCGACTCGACGAGGCCCTCGGCCTCGAACTCCCGCAGCGTCCGGTAGGCCATGCCCACGTCGACGCCGGCCGGCGCAAGGCAGAGGTCGTTCAGCCTGACGATGAGCGCACTGCCGTGCGTTTCGCCCTCGGCCACGAGCCGCAGCAGGAACGGCTCGAGCCAGCGCCCCCGCCGCCCGCCCGGACGGACCCAACCCCGGTGGGCGTCGCGGTGATTATGAGGATCGACCCCGTGGTGTTCGTGGTGCTGGTGATCGGCATCCATATGCCAGTATCCTCTCACCGGGCACAAGCGATCAGCCGGTGGTCGATCGAGATTCGACGCCGGTCGCACTGGACGCCCGGCTCGACCGCCGCTCGAAGGTCGGCGGGAGTACCCCCAGCCGGATTCGAACCGGCGATCTCCACCTTGAAAGGGTGGCGTCCTAGGCCTCTAGACGATGGGGGCGCCGGACGGCGCCGAGTCTAGCAGGCGTTCGCCGCCTGCCGAGAAGATCCGCCGGGACGGTCAGGGCGTCCGAGACAGGATCGAGAGGATCGCGGCCGCGGCGAAGCACGCCAGAGCCACGAGCCCGGCAACCCCGCCGGCAATCGCCGCGACGAATGAGCGCGCCGGGCGTCCCGTCCGCGCCGCCCGGTAGGTCTCGATGCCCCCGACCGTGGCGAGCGCGGTGAAGACCAGCCCCAGGACCAGCGCCCCGGAAGCGAGGGCGGGGATCTGGGAGGTGTCACGGACGCTGATCGCGTAGCCCAGGTACAGGAGCGATCCGAGGAGCGCGATCGAGAGGAAGACCCGGGTGGGCGTGACGTGCACGCGCCCGACGAACGTGCCCGTCCGCCGGCGAGACCCATCGGGTGCGCGCGGAGAGACCTGGCGCCAGGGATCCATCTCCTGGTCCGACCTCAGGGAGTGCGCGCCGATGCCGAGCCGGCTGCCCGTCCCGGCGCGGCGCCCGGGTCGGTTCGGGCAGCCTTCCGCTGTGCAGCCCGGGACGCCGCCCGTGGATCGTGCGCACCCGGCGCGGCCACGTCGCGCGTCCAGTGGTAGACCGCCACGTTGTGCGCGACGCGCGGGCGGCGCAACCGGCTGATCGCCGTCTCCGCGGCCGGCCCATAGGCGGCCCGCAGCAGCTCGCCGCCCTCCTCGATCGTCTCGAAGCGCCAGAACGTGTGGAGCACCCGGATCCGAAAGCCCCGGCTGAGGAACCACCCATCCCGGCGGCTCCACTCCACGAGTCGCGCCGTCTGCTCGGGCCCGCGGATCACGTCGAGGTCGTCCCGCCCGTAGTCGAGCACGACAAGGAGCCTGCCGTCAGGGCGGAGGAGTCGCTGGGCGTGCGCCAGCTGCTCGGCCCGGTCGGGACCGTCGAAGGCAGACCAGAACGCCAGCACGATGTCGGCGCTCGCGGCGGGCGTCCCCTCCCACTCGGAGACGGGGTCGGCCAGGATCGTCAATCGGGCCCCGCTTGTCGCCAGCCACCGCGCCCGCTCGCTCGCGACGCCGAACAGGACGACGTCCCGGCCGTCGAAGGGCCCATGGGCTTCCAGCTCGCGCTGGATCTTGCCATCGGCGTCGACAGCCCGGAGGAGCCGCTGCGTGCTGCCGGCGTCGGCCGGCTCGAACGGGAGGTCTGCCACGAGAATCCGAGTATAGGCTCCGCGTGCCGGCTCAACCCGCGGCGCCCAGGATGAACCCCGCGCGCGGCGGGACGGTGACCACCACCGCGCCGTCACGCGCGATCTCCGCCGGCGTCCCTGCCGGAAGCGCTGCCACGGCGAGCGCCGTGAGCCGCCTCCCCGCGAGCTCCGGGAGCATCAGCGGGATCGACACGGGATCCGCCCCGGCGTTCACGACCACGAGGAGCGTCTCGCCTCCGGCGGACGGATCGTCGCGACCGCCTCGCACGAGCGCCACGCAGGCACCGACGGAGGCAGCCACGCGAACACCGTCGGCCCGCAGCGCCGGGTGCGCCCGACGCAGCGCGATGAGGTCGCGGAACGTGGCGCGAAGCGCCTCGTCGCGCCCGGCCTCGCCGGCCGGGAAGGCCCGCCGGCAGTCGGGGTCGTTGCCGCCCTCCATCCCGATCTCGTCGCCGTAGTAGACGCAGGGCGCTCCGGGGAGCGTCATCTGGAGCAGGACCGCCAGGCGAACGGCCGCGAGGTCGCCCGAGACCAGCGTCCGAAAGCGCGGCATGTCGTGCGACCCGAGGAGGTTGAGCTGGGCGGCCACGGTCGCCGGTGCATAGGCCGCCGCCTGGGCCGTCAGCGCCGCCGCGAAACCCGCGGCGGCAGACGGGCGGACGTGCATCGAGAGCTCATGGTGGGTTTGGACCAGGGCGGTGTCGAGGGACGGCCCGCCCACGAACCCGAGGATCGCCTCCAGCAGCGGGTAGTTCATCAGGGCGTCGAAGCGGTCGCCGCGGACCCAGTCCGGCGCCACGTCCCAGATCTCGCCCACGAGGTACGCGTCCGGGTTGACTGCCCGGCAGCGCCGGCGGAACTCCTGCCAGAACGCCTCGTCGTCGATCTCCGTCGGCACGTCCAGGCGCCACCCGTCGATCCCGAACCGGAGCCAGTGCTCCGCCACCGACCAGAGATGCTCGCGGACGGCCGGGTGGTCCGTGTTCAGCTTGGGCAGGGCCGGGATGTCCCACCAGGCGCGGTAGCCGAGCCGTCCCAGCGACGGCCCACCGCGGGAGCCATCGCCCGCCGCCCCACCGCCGGCCGATGGCGCGGCCCGGTCCGGGTAGGCGTCCAGCCCGCGGCCGGAGGCCAGCCGCTCGCGGTCCAGGTGGAACCAGTCCACGTACGGCGAGGCGAGCCCATTCTCAAGCACGTGGTGGAACGGCCAGAAGCCGCGCCCGACGTGATTGAAGACGCCGTCGAGCACGATCCGCATCCCGCGCGCGTGGAGCGCGTCCACGAGCTCCCGCAGCGCCGCCGTCCCGCCGAGAAGCGGGTCCACCGCCAGGTAGTCGAACGTGTGGTAGCGGTGGTTGGAGGCAGAGCTGAAGACCGGCGTCAGGTAAAGCGCCGTGACGCCCAGGTCGGCCAGCTCGTCGAGGTGCTCGACGATCCCCAGCAGGTCGCCGCCCTTGAAGCCGTGCGCGGTGGGCGGCGCGTCCCACGCCTCCAGCGGCCCGGGCTGCACGAGCCGCGACGAGCGCGCGAAACGGTCCGGGAAGACCTGGTAGAAGACCGCGTCCCGGACCCAAGCCGGCGGCGCGGGTGTCACCGGCACCTGGCGTCAGCCCTTCACGCCGCCGATGGTGAGCCCGGAGACGATGTACTTCTGCAGCAACAGGTACACGACCGCAACTGGCAACGCGACGAGTATCGCGAACGCGGAGAACTGCGACCAGGGCGTGGTGCCGTACTGGCCGACCATCCCGTTGAGGGCCATGGCGAGCGTGAAGTCCTGGGGATGATCGAGGAACTGCCAGGAGAAGTAGAACTCGGTCCAGCCGGCGATGAAGCCGAAGAATGCCGTCACCGCGAGGACTGGTGTGGAAAGCGGGAGGATCACGCGCAAGAACGTCTGGAACTTGCTGGCGCCGTCGACGGCGGCCGCCTCCTCCAGGTCGCGCGGGATCGTGTCGATGTAACCCTTCATATTCCAGATCGCGAACGGAAGCGTCCCCGACGTCACCGCCAGCGCAACCCCGAAGAGCGAGTCCCGCAGGTTGAACGTTCCGATCTGGACCTTGCTCAGCATCACGTACAGCGGAGCCAGGGTCGCCACCGCGGGCAGCATCAGCACCGCGAGCACGCCAATCATCATCGTCTCGCGGCCCCAGAACTTCATGCGCGAGAAGGCATAGGCCGCCAGGACGCCCACCCCCACGCTGGCCACGCAGATCATCACGGCGATGAAGAGGCTGTTGGCGGCCAGCCGCACGAACGAAACCGGGTTCTCGGTGGGTTGCTTGATCACCTGGTCGAACGCAGCCAGCGACGCCCCCGGCGGAATGAGGGTGAGCCCGTCGGGACGCGAGATGTTACGCGGGTCGATCGCCATGCTGACGATCCACAGGACCGGGAAGAGCACCGTCACGGCGATGAAGAGGCAGACGAGCTGCAGCAGGAGCTGGCGCCTGAGCGGAAGTTTGCGGTGGCTTCCACTCGCGGTCGCGACGACTGGCCGGGCAGCCGTCCCGGGTACGGCGCCGATCTGCGTGGTCATGGCCGAACCCTCGAGCGGTGCATCGAGACGGGGGCGACGCGGTGGTCAGGCATCGAACTGGGATGTCGCGCTCACCAGCCGGTTGGTCACGAGGGTGATCGCCAGCAGGATGAAGAACTGGAAGATGGCGAAGGCCGCAGCCACGCCGTAAAGCTGCTGCTCGTTGACGAGACGGTACGCGATGGTGACGAGCAGCTCTGTCTGGCCGAAGGGGCCGCCGCCCGACATGAAGTACGAGAGATAGAACAGGTTGAACGTGATGACGAAGCCGTAGATCGCGAATGGCAGCATGGCCGGCCGGAGGTACGGCAGCGTGACCGTCCTGAACTTGGCCCACGCGCCGGCGCCGTCCATCTCGGCAGCCTCGTAGAGGTCGTTGGGAATGCTCTGCAGCGCGCCCGTTGCGACCACCGAGTTGAGCGGCCAGCCGAGCCAGATGTTGGCCGTCAGGAGGGCGAAGTACGCGAGCGGCAGCACGAACGCGCCCGCCTCGAGGATCGGATTGGGCTGGTTCAGCCAGTCCAGGTTGAAGCCGCCGGGAGGGAGCCGGAAGATGATGTCGATCAGGAAATTGATCGCGCCGTTCGTTGGATCGAACATGTTGCGCCAGATCGTGGCCACGATGATCGGCGGGATCGCCACCGGGATGATGTAGATGGCCCGGTAGAAGCGCTTGAGCCACAGCCCGGGGGTGTTCAGGAGGATCGCGATCATGACCCCCAGGATGACCTGGATGATCACGTTCGAGAAAGCCCACCACAGGTTGAAGATCAGGACCCGCAGGAAGTCGAAGTTCACGATGACGATGTTGTTCTGCAGGATCCGCAGGTAGTTGTCGATGCCGACGTAGCTAGGGGCAGGCGCGGTGGAGCGCAGGTTCTTCAGGCCGTAGTCGGTGAACGACATCCAGACCTGGAACACGAGCGGATAGAACGTGATGATCGCCA
>CAZKXK010000144.1:0-6302 GCA_964556585.1 uncultured Anaerolineaceae bacterium | reverse complement strand
GATCGCCTACGTCGGGATGACCGGCAACACCACCGGACCGCACCTCCACTGGGCGATCGAGTACAACAACCAGTTCGTGAATCCGCGCCTGTTCGTGTGAGTGCGGCGCGCGCTCGGCGCTGCCCACGGGCCGCTCCGCGGACCCGGGCCGGGTCCCGAACGCAGCGTGCTACGATCGTCGAGCGCGCATGCCCGGCCCCCTCCCAGCCGTGACGAGGATGAGTGCATGAACCCGACCCTCGCGGTGATCCTCGCCGGCGGTGAAGGTGCACGCCTGTCGATCCTGTCGGAGAAGCGGGCCAAGCCGGCGGTCCCCTTCGGTGGCAAGTACCGGATCATCGACTTCGCGCTGAGCAACTGCGTCAACTCCACCATCGACAACGTGGTGGTGCTCACTCAGTACAACCCCCGCTCGCTCAACGATCACATCGGCCAGGGGCGCCCGTGGGACCTGGACCGGAACACCGGCGGAGTGCGTCTCCTGCAGCCCTACATCGGGCGGGGAAAGGCGAGCGACTGGTACCGCGGGACGGCGGATGCCGTGCTCCAGAACCTCAACGTGCTCGACCAGGCCGCCGGGGACACCGTGGTGGTCCTCGCCGGCGATCACGTCTACAAGATGGACTACCAGCCGTTCGTGGCGTTCCACCGCCGCAAGCGCGCCGATGCCACGCTCGCCGTCCGCCGGGTGCCGCTCGCCGACGCCACCCGGATGGGGATCCTGGCCATGGACGACACGGGACGGGTCACGGACTTCGCGGAGAAGCCGAAGCAGCCCAAGTCCGACCTCGCCAGCATGGGCGTCTACGTGTTCAGCAAGCGCGCCCTCCACCGGTGGCTCGCGGATTCGCGGTCCGACTTCGGTGGCGACGTGATCCCGGACATGATCCGGGGCGGGGCCCGGGTCTACGGCTACCGCTTCGACGGCTACTGGCAGGACGTCGGGACGATCCAGAGCTACTGGGAGGCCAACATGGCCCTCCTCGAGGACCGGCCGGAGCTGGATCTCTACGATCGCGAGTGGCTCATCCACACGCGCTCCGAGGAGCGGGCGCCCGCCAAGATCGGGGCGACTGCCCAGGTCCACCGGAGCCTGATCTCGCACGGCTGCCTCGTGGAGGGGATGGTCGTCAACTCCGTCCTCTCGCCGGGCGTGGTGGTCGGTGTCGGCGCGGTCGTGCGCGACTCCATCGTCATGTTCGACTCGGTGATCCGGCCCGGGGCGATCGTCGACCGGGCGATCCTGGACAAGGAGGTCACGGTCGGGCCCGGGGCGATCGTCGGGGAGGGAAGGGACCTGGCCATCCCGAACCGCCTGACGCCCAGCCACCTCAACACCGGGATCACCCTCGTCGGGAAGCAGGCCGTGATCCCGCGCGGCGTGCGGATCGGGCGCAACGTGCGGGTCGATTCGAACGTCCGGGCGACCGACTTCCCGGGCCGGACCGTCGAGGCCGGCGCGACGATCGTGCGCCGCGAGGGTCGCGCGCGCGGTCGCCAGGGTGCGCCGGCCGACCCGGACGGGGCCGCCGGCCACGAGCGTGGGGCGCGATCCGACGGGTCCCACGCCGCGACGACCGGGCGCGGGTCGAGGGCGGGCTGAGCGCCCCTGGTGGCCCGGACGCGCGGGCCGTCGAAGGCTGGCTGGCCGAGCTGGGCCTCGGCCCGGCGGAGCGGATCGACCGCCAGGAGATCAGCTCCTGGGATCTCCGGCTCGACGGGCGGCGTCGCTTCGACGTGCCGGTCACGGTCATCCTGGATCCGTCCCTCGGCGCGTTCGTCTGGCTGCACCTGGCGCCCCCCATCGGCGACGCGCTGCGCGCCTCCTATCGAAAGCTGCTCCGCTGGAACGACGAGTTCCCCTTCGTGAAGTTCAGCCTGGCCGCAGACGACCGGCCGATCGCGACCGTGGAGATCCCGCCCGAACGGCTGGATCGCGACTCTCTCGGGCTTGCCGTCGCCCGGCTGCTGGCGATCTGCGACCTGCTGCTGGAGGAGACCGCGGCCTGGCTCTGGATGGACGGGCGGGTTCCCGATCCGGGTTCCCGGGTCGGCCGCCAGGCCGGGCTGTTCGTCCGCTATGCCGACCGGCTGGGAGAGCTGGTCGACCCGGGCTGAGAGCAGCCTGCAGACGCCCGCGCGACCAGCCGGCCCGGACGCCGCACCGGGGCGCTCCGGCCGCTGCCGGGCGGTCCCGTCGAGGCTGGTACACTCCCGGGCAGCGCCCGGTCCGGGGTTCGCGTCCGGCCCGCGTCCGGCCGCGAAGTCCGCCGTCCTGTCCGTCCTCGCTGGAGCCGTGCCACGACCGTGACCCGCCTCGCATGCGCCTGAAGCCGCACCGCCCCTCGAACGAGATCCTGTCCGGCGAGTCCGCCGACGTCTACTTCGACCGAGCGCGCCGGATCATGGAACGCGAGGGCCTGGACCCCATCGTCGCGATGGAGGTGTTCAGCCGCGAGGCGGGGATCCTGTGCGGGATCGACGAGGCGAAGAACCTGCTCGCCCATGCCCTGGGGGCGGCCAACCCGGACGAGGTCAGCGTCGAGGGACTCGACGACGGCGACACGTTTGCCCCGAAGGAGGTCGTGCTCCGCATTCGCGCCCGATACCGGCAGTTCGGCCTCTACGAGACGGCGATCCTCGGGATGATGGCCCAGGCGAGCGGCTGGGCCACCGCGGCCCACGAGTGCGTGGAGGCCGCCGCGCCGAAGCCGGTGATCAGCTTCGGTGCGCGCCACGTGCACCCCGACGTGACCGACGTGCTCGACTACGCGGCGATCGTCGGCGGCTGCGTCGGGGCCTCGACCCCCGCGGGTGCGCGGCTGGCCGGCCTCAACCCCACGGGCACCATGCCCCACTCGCTCGTGCTGATCGTGGGGGACACGGTCAAGGCGGCCCAGGCGTTCGATCGCGACCTGGAACCGGACGTGCCCCGCATCGTCCTCGTGGACACGTTCAAGGATGAGGCAGAGGAGGCGCTGCGCGTCGCGGACGCCCTGGGCGACAAGCTCTACGGCATCCGCCTGGACACTCCCTCGGAGCGGGGAAGGGTCACGGCCGACCTGGTGAAGGAGATCCGGGCCCGCCTGGACCAGGCCGGCCACCGCCACGTCATCATCGTGGTCTCCGGCGGCCTGACCCCGGACCGCATCCGCTACTTCAAGGAGCAGGGCGCGCCGGCCGACAACTTCGCGGTGGGCAGCTACATCAGCGGCGCGAGCCCGATCGACTTCACGGGGGACATCAAGGAGATCGACGGACGACCCATCGCCAAGCGGGGCCGGATCCCGGGCATCACGCCGGGCGAGCGCCTCAAGCGTGTCGACCTGGCCGCCTGGCGGGCAGACGTCTGACCAGCGGATCGAACCCGCGCGCCCTCCGGGCGTGCCCTACGAGCGAGTGCCACCTGCCATGCCAACCGCACGACCCGATGCCCCGGCGCCCACCCGCGACGTCCTGACCCGGGACGAGGCAGCCGGGCGTGCCGCTCGTGTCGGCGCCATCGCCTACGACCTCGCGCTGGCACTGACCGCCGAGGAGACGACCTACCGTGGCGAGGCCCGCCTGGCCTTCGCGGTCCGCGGCACGGACGACCTGTTCCTCGACTTCCGGGGTGGGACCATCGAGCGTCTCGAGGTCAATGGCACCCCGGTGGACCGGCCGGATCGTCCGGGTGCCCGGATCGTCCTGCCCGGGGAGCTCCTGGCGCCGGACACGCGCGTGCGGGTGGTCTACGAGAACGCCTACGACCGCAACGGCGACGGGTTCCACCGCTTCGTCGATCCGGTCGACGGCGAGGTCTACATCTACTCCAACTTCGAGCCGTTCGAGGCGCACCGGCTCTTTCCGTGCTTCGATCAGCCCGACCTCAAGGGAACCCTCGCGATCCGCGTCACGGCGCCGGCGAGCTGGGCCGTCGTGTCCAACAACCCGATCGAACGCGTCGACGAGGCGTCCGACGGGCGGCGCACGCACCGCTTCGTCACCACGCCACCCATCTCCACCTACCTTGCTGCGGTCATCGCGGGCCCCTACGTGGGCGTTCATGCCGAGCATCGCGGGATCCCGCTCGGGGTCTGGAGCCGGCGGTCCGTGGCGCCGTTCGTGGACGCGGACGAGATCTTCGCGATCACGCGGCAGGGGATGGACTTCTACACGGCCCTCTTCTCGCGGCCGTACCCGTTCGCGAAGTACGACCAGCTCTTCGTTCCCGAGTTCAACGCCGGGGCGATGGAGAACGCCGGCGCCGTCACGTTCACGGAACAGCATGTCTACCGGGACCCGCCCACCGAGACCCAGCGCCTGGGGCGGGCGGAGACGATCCTCCACGAGCTGGCCCACATGTGGTTCGGCGACCTGGTCACGATGCGCTGGTGGGACGACCTCTGGCTCAACGAGAGCTTCGCGACGTACGTCTCCACGCGAGCGCTGGCGGATGCCACCCGTTTCGAGGGCGCCTGGCGCGCGTTCCATGCCGACATGAAGCGGTGGGGCTACCAGGCCGACGATCGCTCCACGACGCACCCGATCTCGGGCGTCGTAGCGGACACCGACGCTACGTTCTACAACTTCGACGGGATCACCTACGGCAAGGGCGCCGCGGTGCTGAAGCAGCTCGTGGCCTGGGTGGGCCGCGACGCGTTCTCCGCCGGCCTGCGCGTCTACTTCGAGCGTCACGCCTGGGGGAACGCCTCGCTGGCCGACTTCCTCGCCGCGCTGGAGGAGGGGAGCGGTCGCGACCTCGGGGACTGGGCGCAGCGCTGGGTGGAGACGTCGTCGATGAACGTCCTGTCCGCGCACTGGACCGTGGCGGGCGGCCGGATCGAACGGCTCGAGCTGGTCCAGGAGGCCCCTGAATCCCATCCGACGCTGCGCCCGCACGCGCTGGAGATCGCGCTCGTCCGGGCCGGGCAGGACGGCGCGGCCGCGGTCGACGTGGTGGCCGCCCAGATCGACGGCGCCGAGACCTGGATCGCGGCCGCCGTGGGCCTGCCCGCGCCGTCCCTGGTCTTCCCGAACGCGGGCGACCATGCCTACGCCAAGGTGATGCTCGACGAGGTGTCGCGGGCGGCACTCCCCGACCTCCTGCCGCGCGTGGCGGACCCGCTGCTCCGCCAGCTCCTGTGGGGATCGCTCTGGCAGATGGTCCGTGACGGCCAGCACCCATCGACCGCGTTCCTCGGGCTGATCCGCGACGTGCTGCCGCGCGAGACCGACGACCAGATCGTGGCGGCGGCGCTCGACGCGGCCCGCGGGGCCATCGCCCGCTACGTGCCGGAAACGCGGCGAGTCGCGGCCGCCCGGGCGTTCGTCGCCACCGCGCTCGCCACGCTGGACGCCGTGCGACCGGGTGACCTTCGCCGGCTCTGGCTGCGGGCGGCGATCGGCGCACTCGGCCACCCCGACGACGCGGCACGGCTGCTCGGCGCGCTGGACGCCACGCTCCCGCTCCCGGAGGTCGCGCTGGACCAGGAGATGCGCTGGGGGATCGTCACGGCCGCGTCCGCGTTCGGGCTGGCCGGGGCCGCCGATCGCATCACCGACGAACGGGCCCGCGATCGGACGGACCGGGGCGAGCGCTTCGCGCTCACGGCAGCGGTCGGCGCGCCCGATGCGACGACCAAGGCCGAGGCGTGGGCCCGGATCCATGCCGACGGCTACGGATCGCTCCACCGGACCCGCGCGGCGATGGCGGGCTTCAACCACGCCCACCAGGCGGCGCTCCTCGCGCCGTACGTCGGGGCGTTCTTCGAGGCGGTGCCCGGCGTCGTCTCGACCCACGAGCACGCCTTCTCGAGCGCGTACGTCGCACGTCTCTTCCCGACGTATCGCGTCGAGCCGGGGATCGTGGCGCGCGCCCGCGCGCTCGTCGCGGCCGATGATGGGCACCTGCCCGCGCTGCGCCGCCTGCTGCTCGAGGAGGCCGACGACGTGGAGCGGGCGATCGCCTGTCGCGCGGTGGCGGAGGCCTGACCTCGTGCGGCCGCCTGGTCCCGACGGTGAAGCCGCGGGTGACGCGATGCCGGATCCGGAGGGTGCCTACGAGCTGCTCCAGCGGGGCACTGCCCTGCTGGCGGGGCGGCACGCGGCGCAGGCGGCCGTGGTCCTTGCCCGCGCGGCGGCCGTCGAGCCGGGCAAGGGGTCGATCCTCGAGCCGCTGGGGCGGGCGCTGTTCATGAGCGGCCAGCTCGCGCGGGCGGTCGAGACGTTCTAGGCGCTCCTCGAGATCGACCCGTCGAATGCCTATGCCCACTATGCGCTGGGCCGGACCTTCATCCGGCTCGGGCGGCGAGCCGAGGCCG
>CAZKXK010000143.1:0-6327 GCA_964556585.1 uncultured Anaerolineaceae bacterium | reverse complement strand
CGGCGAGGCTCCCGACGACCTGCGGCTGCTGGCTCAGCGGAAGATCGGCGGGAAGGATGGAGACGGTGAACGTCGGCACGTTCTCGACCAGGAGGTGCTTCGACCGATCGTAGATCAGCCCCCTCGTCGATGGCACGGGCTCCGTCACGATCTGGAGGCCCGCGGGAACAGGCGCCGCGGCCGCTGCCGGGGCACCCGCCGGGTTGCCGGTCAGCTGCATCGCGAAGAGGCGCGCCGTCAGGCCGCCCAGCATCACGACGGCGGCGAAGCCAAAGACGGCAAAACGGAGCGGCCGCCGCTCGTGGGTCGCGGGAGTCTGCAGGGCGCTCACCAGTCCACCCGGTCAGTCTCGTCGCGGAGCCAGCGGCGCTGGGCAAGGATCGGGATCGGCGCGATGACGGCAGCCGCGAGGCCCGCGAGCACGCCGGTCGGAACGGCCTGCGCAAGAGGATCCACGCCCGGAGGAAGTCCGCGAAGCGCACCGATGAGCACGACGGTCAGGACGGACGCCAGGGCCGCGCTGACCGCCGTCGTCACGACGACGATCGGATAGAAGGAGCGCGGGGAGACGCGGCCGACGAGCCAGGCTGCCCCGACGGCGAGGAGGAGCACGAACGCGGTGAGGCCGAGTGGCCGCATGAGCAGTACGTCGATGAGCAAACCTCCGAGGAAGGCCCAGACGAGGCCGCCCTCGAGGCCCACCGTCATCGTCCAGACGACGGCAAGGACCAGGACCAGGTCGAGCCCGGCACCACCGGCGGCGGTGAACGGGAGGATTGATGACTGGATCAGCGCAGCCACTGCCGCCCCAACCGCTGCGAGAACGAGGCTCATGGCGGTCGTTCCTCAGTGAACCGGCAGCCCGGCGGTCAGGCATTCGGCCTGGGCCGCCGGCAATCTGCTCGCCGAGTATACCGAGGAGGCCAATGGCTGGCCCCGCATGGCTGGCCCCGCACGGGCCGGGTTCGGCTCCCCGCCACGGGTCGTGTCCGGGTCGGGGTTCGGGCCCCGGTTCGGCTCCGCGATTCGGACGAGCCGGGCTGCTGTTTCACGTGAAACAGCGCCTGCCCGGCAGGGCCCCAGCCGGTGCTGCGGGGCCTGCGCGGCGCTGAACCCCGCGCCGACCGAGAAAGCGTCCGGGTACGTCGGAGCGAAGGCACGTCTGGCACCCTTTCGCCTACGGGTCGGAAGGAGCCGGAATGGTAGAATTGACGAGTGATTCCCCCCGAGTACGGCCTCTAGTGGGCCAGATGCTTGCGTGCGCCAACCAGAAGGGCGGCGTCGGGAAGACCACAACCGTTGTCAATGTCGCGGCCTACCTCGCCGGCGATGGTCGGCGCGTGCTCGTGGTCGATCTTGACCCCCAGGGCAACGCGACGAGCGGGCTCGGCGCGGAGCGAGCCGCCGCGGGTGCGTCTGTGTACGACTCCCTCATTGGCGGCGTGGACCTCGGCTCCCTGATCGTGCCCACGGAGACGCCGGGGCTCTCCCTGGTTCCGTCGTCGATCGCCCTCGCCGGCGCCGAGGTGGAGCTGGCGGGCGTCGCGCAGCGAGAACGCCGTCTCAGCCGCGTGATCGAGTCCGTCCGCTCCGATTTCGACGACATCTTCATCGACTGCCCGCCGTCGCTTGGCCTTCTCACGGTGAACGCGTTGACGGCTGCCGACGCCGTGCTGATCCCCATGCAGTGCGAGTACTACGCGCTCGAGGGCCTCTCGCAGCTGATCGCGACGATCCACCTGGTGCGCGACCACCTGAACCCGGCGCTCGCGGTGCGCGGCGTCGTCCTCACGATGTTCGACACCCGCACGAACCTGTCGGCGGAGGTTGCCGCCGAGGTTCGCACGCACCTCGGGCCAGCGGTCTTCGACACCGTGGTCCCGCGCAGCGTTCGACTGGCGGAAGCACCCAGCCATGGCCGTCCGATCGCCCGCTACGCTCCCGACAGTCGCGGCGCCACTGCCTACCGGGCGCTCGCGACCGAGCTGCGGACCCGGCTCGACCAGGAAGTGGGCCGGCACGGTGTCGTGCCCGACAGCGCGCCGGCCGGCGCGGCGCTGTCAGCGACGACCCCGCGCATGTCGGACGCATCCCTGTCAATCACGGTCCCTCGTCCGCACCTGCCGCTCGACACGGGCGCGGGCGCATCCGGCGGGGCGGCCTGATGGCGCGACCGGCGTCGCTTGGCCGCGGCCTCGACGCGCTCATTCCCCGGGCCGCCTCCACGACGCCCGTTCCGGCAGACATCCCGATCGACCGCATCGAGCGGAACCCCTACCAGCCGCGAACCGTGTTCGAGGTGGACCAGCTGGACCAGCTGCGCGCGAGCATCGCGGCGCACGGTGTCCTGCAGCCGATACTCGTGACGGAGACGCTCGAAGGGTACCGCCTGATCGCGGGAGAGCGTCGGGTCCGGGCCGCGCAGCTCGCCGGCCTGACTCGCATCCCGGCCATCGTCCGGCAGGCGGCCGGACGCGAACAGCTCGAGCTGGCGCTCGTCGAGAACCTCCAGCGAGCCGACCTGAACGCTGTCGAGGAGGCGCACGCCTACCGCCAGCTCGTGGACGAGTTCGGGCTGTCTCACGACCAGATCGCGGTCCGGGTCGGGCGGGCGCGGTCGACGGTAGCGAACACGATCCGGATCCTGGAGCTCGCGCAGCCCACGCTCGACGCGATCGGGACGGGACGGATCAGCGCGGGCCACGGCCGGGCGCTGCTGGGGCTTGATCCGGCCCGGCAGGCGGATCTCCTCGCCCTGATCGAGCGCCGCGGGCTGTCCGTTCGGCAGGTCGAGGAGCTTGCGCGACGGCTGCGCGAGGAGCCGGGAACGGCCGGCCCGGCGCGGGCGGCCGTCACGCTCGACGGCGAGATGGAGCGGGTGGAGGAGGATCTCCGCCGGTCGCTCGGCACCAAGGTGCGGCTGGCGCGCTCGCGCAAGGGGGGCCGGATCATCATCGAGTGGTATGGCGAGGACGAGTTGGGCCGCCTCTACGAACGGCTGACCGGAGGGAATTCGTGACGGATCGGGCGGCAGGTGCGGGCACGGCAGGACCGGGCACGGCAGGCGCGGGCACCGCAGGCGGGACCGGCAGCCGGTCGAAGCGGGCGTCGGGCGGCAGCGACTACACCGCCGCCAGCATCCAGGTCCTCGAGGGCCTCGAGGCCGTTCGCCGCCGGCCCGGCATGTACATCGGCTCGACGGACGTACGGGGCCTCCACCACCTCGTGTGGGAGGTCGTCGACAACTCGATCGACGAGGCGATGGCCGGCCACGCCACCCGCATCGACGTGACGATCGCCGCGGATGGCACCGTGACCGTCCAGGACGACGGCCGCGGGGTCCCCGTGGGGCGGCATGCGACCGGGAAGGACGCCCTGGAGGTCGTGCACACGGTCCTGCACGCCGGGGGCAAGTTCGGGGGCGGCGGCTACAAGGTGTCAGGCGGGCTGCACGGCGTCGGCGTGAGCGTGGTCAACGCGCTGTCCGAGTGGCTCCGCGTGGAGACGGCACGCGATGGCTCGGTCTGGGCCCAGGAGTACGTCCGCGGCAAGCCGACCATGCCGGTCACGAAGGTCGGCCCGCAGGGAGGTCGCCGGGGAACCCGGACAATCTTCCGGGCCGACCACGAGATGTTCGAGAGCACGGACTACAGCTTCGATACGATCACCCAGCGGCTCCGCGAGTCGGCGTACCTCAACAAGGGGCTCTGGATCCGCCTGACGGACGAGCGGGCCGATCGCGAGCGCTCCTTCTATTTCGAGGGCGGCCTGGTCTCCTTCGTCCGACACCTCAACCGGAACAAGGAGGTCCTCCACGCGCGACCGATCTCCGTGGAGAAGCGCGACGGTGCGACGTCCATCGAGGTGGCCCTGCAGTACAACGACTCCTTCACCGAGAACGTCTTCGCGTTCGCGAACAACATCAACACCGTCGACGGCGGGACGCACGTCACGGGCTTCCGCGCGGCACTGACGAGCTCGCTCAACGACTGGGCGCGGAAGGCCGGGATCCTCAAGGATGCCGACTCGAACCTGAGCGGGGACGACGTCCGGGAAGGCTTGACCGCCGTCGTCTCCGTCAAGCTGGTGGACCCCCAGTTCGAAGGGCAGACCAAGGCGAAGCTCGGCAACGCGGAGGTCAAGGCGCAGGTCCAGGCGGCCGTCGCCGAGGGGATGGTCCAGTACCTCGAGGAGAACCCGGCCGAAGGACGCCGGATCATCGAGAAGAGCCTGACCGCGGCCCGCGCCCGCGAGGCGGCACGGAAGGCGCGCGACCTCGTCATCCGCAAGGGCGCCCTGGAAGGGATGGCCCTGCCGGGCAAGCTCGCCGACTGCCAGGAGCGCGATCCAGCGCGGAGCGAGCTGTACCTCGTCGAAGGAGACTCCGCGGGGGGTTCCGCGAAGATGGGCCGCAACCGGCGCTTTCAGGCGGTGCTGCCCCTCCGCGGCAAGGTGCTCAACGTGGAGAAGGCGCGCCTGGACCGGGTCCTCTCGAGCGAGAACGTGCGGCCGCTCATCATCGCCCTGGGCGCCGGGATCGGGGACACGTTCGACCTCGCCAAGCTCCGGTACCACCGGATCATCATCATGACCGACGCCGACGTCGACGGTGCCCACATCCGGACGCTCCTGCTCACGTTCTTCTACCGGCACATGGGCCAGATCATCGAGAAGGGCCACCTCTACATCGCGCAGCCACCGCTCTACCGCGTAAGCACGGGCAAGCAGACGCTCTACGCGCAGTCGGAGAAGGAGCGTGAGGCGGCGATCAAGAAGCTCAACTCCAAGAACATCTCCGTCCAGCGCTTCAAGGGCCTGGGCGAGATGAACGCCGACCAGCTCTGGGAAACCACCATGAATCCCCAGAGCCGCACGCTCCTTCGCGCCGAGATCGAGGATGGCGTGGAAGCCGACGCGATATTCACGATGCTGATGGGGGAGAAGGTCGCACCGCGCAAGAGCTTCATCATGTCCGAGGCGCGGAAGGTGCAGAACCTTGACATCTGAGGTCGTTACGACGTCCGGGCGGTTCGAGGTCGCGCCGCACAGCTGCTTCGCGTGCGGCGAGCTCAATGCCGTCGGCCTTCGGCTCGTGCTGCACGTCGAGGGCGACACCTGCTGGACGGAGACGACGCTCGCGTCCGACTTCCAGGGCTGGGAGGGGATCACCCACGGCGGGATCATTGCCACGATCCTCGACGAGGTGATGGGCTGGGCGCTCGCGAGCGCGGATTCGTGGGGCTACACGGCCCGGCTGACGATCGAGTATCGCCACCCGGCGCCGATCGGGCGGCGGGTGCGGGCCGAGGGGCACCTCGTCGAACGCCGTCGCCGGCTCCTTACGACGCGAGCGCGGCTGGTCGACGCCGAGACAGGCAAGCTCCTCGCGACGGCGGACGCCCTGTACGTGGCCGCCCCGCCAGACCGTAAGCAGGCGCTGAAGGATCGCTACCGCTTCCGGCTGGTCCGGGACGGTGACACTCCTTCCGAAGCCCCGCAGGAGATGCCACCTGGCCGGGCGGCCACCAGCGGGCCGGATGAGCCGCTGCGCGGGCCGGCAGAGCCCAGTGAGGCGCTGCCATGACCGCGCGCGCGACCGTTCCGGCTGCCAGCCCCGTGACGGCTGCCTCGAATGCGTTCGTGGCGGCGCACATAGACGCCGCTCGCGCCCTGGGTCGCAGCCTCGCGGACGACGTGGACGAGCCGGCGACGTTCGTTGACGCGATGCGGTCCGGCCTGGAGTCGCTCGCGGATCCCGCCTACCTGGCGGGCCAGCGGCTGGTGGCGCCCGGGATCGGACCGCTGCTCGGCGTTCGCCTGCCCCTGCTGGAGGCGGTCCATCGCGCCCTGACGGGCGAGCTGCGCGGGGTTCGGGCGGCGCGGCTCGTCCCGGTCGCAGAAGCGCTGGCGCGCGACCCGCTCCGCGAGCTGCGCTGGTTCGCCTGCTGGCTCCTGGGCCGCCTGCTGCCGGACGATCCGGAGCTCGCCTGGCAGGTGCTCCGCCGGATTGCTGCGGACGCGGACGACTGGATCACCGTGGACACGCTCGCCACCTCGATCGCCACGGGCATCCTCCTGGAGCCGTACCGCTGGGCGGAGCTGGAGCAGCTGGTCTACAGCCCCAGCCGCTGGGAGCGCCGGCTTGTCGGCTCGAGCGTGGCCACGATCCCGTTCGTGGACCGCGCCCGCGGGCGGACCCCCGAGGTGGTCTCGAACGGCCTGGCGCTGGTCGGACTCCTGGTCGGCGATCCCGAGCCCGACGTGCAGAAGGCGCTCAGCTAGGCGCTCCGCAACCTGACCATCGCCGACCCGGGCGCCGTGGCCGCG
>CAZKXK010000142.1:0-6338 GCA_964556585.1 uncultured Anaerolineaceae bacterium | reverse complement strand
GTGTGGGTCGCGGTGGCCGTCCCACAGCTGCTCACCCAGCTCGGCGGCGGCGCGGGGGCCCTGGCGGCCTTCCGGCTCGACATCGGCTGGGTCGCCGATCCCGACCCGTGGTGGTGGTTCTGGCTCAAGAACCTCGGGCTCTTCATCCCGCTGGGGCTGCTGGCCCTCGGTGCGCGGCGGATCTTGCCGCCGCGTGCCCATCGGACCCTGCTGGCCTTCATGCCGATCTTCGTGGCGGCGAACCTGTTCGCGTTCCAGCCCTGGAACTGGGACAACCACAAGATCCTGATCTACTGGTTCCTGGCCCTGACGATCCTGGTCGCCGCCTTGCTCGTTCGGGCCTGGCGATCGACCCGCTCGGCCACCGTCAGGCTCCTGCTGATCGGCGTCGTGCTGACGATGACCCTCGGACCGTTGCTGGAGAACCTCGACCAGCTCGAAGGGCATGGGGCATACCTGATGCTGACGACAGAGCAGCTCCAGATCGCGCCGCGATCCGCGACGTCACCGACCCGAAGGCGCTGATCGTGGGCGGCATGCAGCCGCAGGACCCGGTCATGGAGCTGACCGGCCGGCGCCTCCTGATGGGCTACTGGGGCCAGCTCTGGGTGAGCGGCATCCAGTACCAGCAACGGCAGGCGGACGTGGAGGCGATCTACGCCATGGGCCCCGGGGCCGACGCCCTTCTCCGAAGCTACAAGGTGGACTACGTCGTGATCGGCCCCGACGAGCGCTCGACTCTCCACGCGAACGAGGCCGCCTACGCCGCCCAGTTCCCGGTCGTGGCGTCGACGCAGAACTACCGGGTCTACGACGTGCGGTCGTTGCGGAGCGGTGGATGAGCGAGAGGGGGTCGGGCGGGCGTCACGCCACGCCGGGCGAACATCTCGCCACCGAGCCGGCGCTCGAGTCGGTGCCCGCGCGGCGCCCCGACCCCGTGGTTGCGCGGCTTGGGGTCAGCCCTTCGGCTCGACGATCACCGTGACTTCCGGCGTCATCCCGGACATGACCTTGATCGCGACCTTGTACGTGCCCAGCGACTTGAGCGGCTGGTCCAGGTCCACCTTGTGCTTGTCCACCACGATCCCGCGACGGCCGAGCGCGTCGGCGATGTCCTGGGTGGTGATCGAGCCGTAGAGCTTCCCGCCCTCGCCCACCTTGACGCCCATCGTGAGCGTCGTGGAGCCGATCCGGTTCGCGGCGATCTCCGCCTCTTCCCGCTCGCGCTTCCGCTTGTCCTCGCGGCTCGCGATGTCGTGCTGCCAGGCGCGGTAGGCGCCGCCGGCCGCCGGGACGGCGAGGTTGGACTTCATCAGGTAGTTGCGAGCGTAGCCCTCGGCCACGTCCTTGAGCTCGCCGCTCTTCCCGAGCTTGGCGACATCGGTGGTCAGGATGACCTTCACGCGGGGGAACCCTCCTTGGTGAGCCAGCCGCGCACGTGCCTGCCGAGATCCAGGTCGCGACTGACGCGACCGGCGGCGCCGAACGTGGCGGGGAGATGCTTGACGATGCGACGAACCGGTCGCGGGATGGTGCGCCGCACGCGGGCCCGATCCTCGGCGAAGGCGTCCCTGGGGATCCCGAGCCGGTCGAGCTTCTCCTCGATCAGCTCGCTCGAGATTCCCGACAGGAAGAGCTCGACGCCGAGCACGGCAACGACGACGTCGTCAAGCGCGCCCAGCACCGGGAACCGGTCCGGGATGAGATCCAGCGGCGAGACCGCGTAGCCTACGACGCCGGCCAGGAGCGCCTTGCGCGTCGCCGGGACGCGTGGATCGGCGAGCAGGTCCAGCGTCAGGCGACCATACGACGGGAGCCGGCTGGCGAGCGGAAGCAGCGCGAACGCCGTCAGCGAGCGACGCACGATCGCGCGCCGGCGATCCCGCCTCGCGCTCCCGCCCTTCGGCGCCTCACCGGCCGGGCGCCGGTCCATGCGTGCCATCCTCGTCCTGACGTGCTCCGCGAAACCGGCGTGGTCCCCACGCGACGCGCGCGAGCGGCCGGAACGGGCAGTCTACCAGTCCCGCAGCAACGGCCGAAGCACGACTGCCTCGGGCCGCGGCATCGACCGCCCGACCGACCACGGCGGGCCGCCGCATGGACCGCGCGACGGACAACGGCGGGCCGGCCGACCGGACCCCGCGCCGGCTGTCGGCCGCGCGACGCCGTGGGCCGGGTCAGGCGGATTCGGTCGGGCCCGGCCCCGCGATCTCGATCGCCGCCTCGATCGCCGCCGCCAGCCGATCTCCTGTCGGGTGGCCCACCAGCGGCGTCACACGATGCGCGCCGGCCGTCTCCACCCAGTCGGGCTCGAGGCTGTTGGCGACAAGGACGATCGGCACGTCCGGGTGCAGCTCCCGCATCCCCTCGATGAGGCGCTGGGCGCCATCGGGCTCGCCGGTCATGAACGCGTCATAGACGAGGACGTCCGCTCCGGCCGCCATCTCGCAGGTATGCCCGGAGAGCACGGGGCAGCTGATCCCGATCGGGCCCATGCACTGCCGCGCGTCGTAGCCGCGGCGGCGGAGGGCATCCACTTCCTGGTCGGAGAGGTCGACGTCGTGATGGACCACGAGGACGCGCGTCATGTCAATCTCCTGGGACGGCAGAGAGGTCAGGATCGTCGGTCGCGGGGACGTTCCGCGGACAGTGCCGAATGGCCGGAATCGGGCGCCGGCCAGTGCCGCGTCCAGCCTGCCGATCCTTGACAATCGAACGGACGTTCGGTAGGATGCGCCAGAAGGCCGGAAAGGAGCTCGCGTGACGAAGCACGACGCGGAACGGAAGCGGAAGATCCTGGACTACATCGCGGCGATGCTCCGGGCGACCGGCGTCCCCCCGTCGGTCCGCGAGATCGCTCGCGCCGTCGGCCTCGCCTCCACCTCGGCCGTCCATCACCACCTCAAGGCGCTCGAGGAGGATGGGTACCTGGAGCGCGGCGACGCCTCCCAGAGCCGGATGCTCCGCTTCACGCCAAAGGCCGCCCTCGCCCTCGGGCTCTCGAGCGAGATGACGCCCCAGTCGGCGGCCCGCGAGGCGCACATGCTCCCGGTGATCGGGGAAATCGCCGCGGGCGGTCCGATCGAGGCCTACCAGGTCGTCGGGGACTACCAGGCCGTGCCGGAGATGCTCGCCCCCTCGGGGGATGCCTACCTCCTCCGCGTTCGCGGCGACTCGATGATCGAGGCGCTCATCGCGGACGGTGACTACGTCGTGATCCGACCCCAGCAGACCGCCCGCAACGGGGACATCGTCGTCGCCCAGGTGGAGGAGAACGCCGTCACGCTCAAGCGGTTCTTCAAGGAGGACGGGCGCGTGCGGCTCCAGCCGGCAAACCCGGCCTATCCGCCGCAGTACTACGACGCGGTGCGGATCCAGGGCAAGCTCATCGGGGTGATCCGCCGCCTCGATTGAACGCCGCCGCGCGGACAGCCGCGCCTGCCCGGAGCCCTGGCATGCCGGCCATCCGCAACCGTCCACAGGGTTTCCACGCATCGCGCCGATCCCGCGGGCACGATTGGGGATATCACCGGGAACTCGTGGACATCCCGCTGGCGGACGCGCCGGCTGACCGCCACCATTGACCGACCCCGCCCCCGAGCTCGGAGTCCGCATGTCCCTCGATCGTCTCCCGCCGCAGAGCATCGAAGCCGAGCAGTCGGTCCTCGGCGCGCTCCTCATCGACCGCGACGCGATCATCGAGGTGGCCGACGTCGTCCGGGCGGACGACTTCTACCGGCAGGCGCACGGACGCATCTACGCCGCGATGCTCGAGCTGTGGGAGCGTCGCGAGCCGATCGACATCGTCACCGTTGCGGAAGCGCTGGAGCGAAGCGGCGACCTCGAGCAGATCGGCGGCCGGGCCTATCTCTCGTCGCTCTCGGAGCAGACACCCACCGCCGTCTTCGCCGGCCAGTACGCCCGGATCGTCGAGCGCAAGGCGGTCCTGCGCAACCTGATCGCGGCCGCCGGCAAGATCGCCGGGATCGGGTACGAGGATGGGCCGGAGATCCAGGAGGCGATCGACCGCGCGGAATCGGAGCTCTTCGCGGTGTCCGAGCGCCGCGTGGCGGCGGGCTTCAGCCCGCTCCGGACGCTCCTCCACGAGGCCTTCGACCGGCTCGACTACCTGCATACGCACCGCGGCGAGATCAGCGGCATTCGGACCGGATTTCCGGACCTCGACACGCTGACCACCGGCTTCCAACCATCGGACCTCATCGTGATCGCCGCGCGGCCGTCGGTGGGCAAGACGAGCCTCGCGCTCAACATCGCCGAGTTCGCGGCGATCAGCAACACGCCCCGCAAGAGCGTCGGGATCTTCAGCCTGGAGATGAGCAAGGAACAGCTGGTCCTGCGGCTGCTCAGCTCGGTCGGGAACATCGACAGCCAGCGCCTGCGGACCGGCTTCCTCGACGAGATGGACTTCGTGGGCGTCTCCAAGGCCATGACCGGCCTTTCCGAAGCGCCCATCTACATCGACGACACGCCCAACATCAGCACGATGGAGCTCCGGACCAAGGCCCGCCGGCTCCAGGCAGAGGTCGGCCTGGATCTCGTGATCGTGGACTACCTCCAGCTCATGCAGGCCTCGTCGACCTCGCGAGACGCGAACCGCGTGCAGGAAGTGTCCGAGATCAGCCGTGGCCTCAAGGCGCTTGCCCGCGAGCTGCGCGTCCCCGTCGTCGCGATCTCGCAGCTCTCGCGCCAGCCCGAGATGCGCGAGTCCAAGGAGCCCCGGCTCTCGGACCTCCGCGAGTCCGGCGCCATCGAGCAGGACGCGGATCTCGTGGTCTTCCTGTGGCGAGCCAAGGAGCGCGGGGAGGACCAGGACGCGGACGGCGAGGTCATCAAGCTGCGGCTGGCCAAGCACCGCAACGGGCCGACCGGCGAGGTGGACCTCTGGTTCAAGAAGAGCCAGACCCGCTTCGTCAGCTACGCCGGGGAACGCTATGCGGGCGTCGCGCCGTAGCGGAGGCCCGCCGGATTCGAGATCCACGCGCGCCGGTGTCGCGCGCCGGTCTCGCGCGCCGGTCTCGCGCGCCGGTCCCTCCGGCTCGCCTAGACTTCCGTCGCGGTCGCGGAGCTCCGCAGGCCGGCGGGCACGGGGGCAGGGAGGGCACGGATGGGCGTGATCATCATCCGGGAGATGGTCGGGACGAGCCCGAAGTCGTGGAGCGACGCCGCACGGCAGGCCGTTTCGACCGCATCCCGGACCGTCCGGAACATCCGGACGATCGAGGTCGTCAAATCGACCGCGGCAGTCGAGAACGGGGAGATCGTCGAGTACCGCGTCGATCTCAAGATCGGCTTCGAGTACGAGGGCGTCTGACCGGGGCGACTTCGTCGCGGCGGCGAACCCGGCGCCCGGGGGCGGAGGCCGGACCTGCGAGGTCGAGATAAGCGGCCGTTGAGCACCGTGCGGCACGATGGCCCGCATGGCTTCCCTGGCTCCCGGCCCCATTGCCCTGTGGCCCGACCAACGTCTCGCGGGATCCGACCATGATCTCGCGGGTTGTCGGTGTCCCGGGGTCGCCGTCCCGAGCAACCCGCCGACGGTGCCGACGCTCCTGGTCCCGGTCGGACCGGGCCAGGTCGCGCATCGCTCCCCGCACTCCGCCCAGCAGGACGACGTGGAAGTCTTCGGCTATCCGGTCCAGATCGGCAAGATCCAGCCCCCGCTCCTCCCCGAGGAGACGCTTCAGCGTGACCGGCTGCTTGATTGGCTCCACGCGAAGACCCGGTCCCGGCTCTCCCTCATCGTCGCCGACGCCGGCTACGGGAAGACAACCCTTCTGGCGGACTGGAGCCGGCGAACCCGCGTGCGAACGCTCTGGTATCGGTTGGACGAACACGACCGTGACTGGGCCGTCTTCATCCACCACGTCGTCGCAGCGGGCAGGGAGATCGATCCCGGCTTCGCCCCGAACACGCATGCGCTCCTGCGGGAGCTGGCCGCGAATCTCGGCAACCGCGCGACGATCGTCCGGACGCTGCTCTCGGAGCTGCGGGCGTGGGCCGTGGTCGGCACCGCGCTCGTCCTGGACGACTACCAGCACGTAGACGACGTCCAGGAGATCCGCGAGATCATACGCGAGCTCGTGGTCCGCGGCCCGGACCGCCTGGCGGTCGTGATCTCGTCACGGATCCGGCCCACCCTTCCACTCGCCCGGCTGCGAGCGATCGGAGAGGCCGCGGAGATCCGCACGGACGACCTGCGCTTCGACCGCGACGAGACGGAGCGCATGTTTCGCGACACCTACCGGGACCCACTGGAGGGAGACCTGCTCGACGACCTGGCGGCCACGACGGAGGGCTGGGCGACGACGCTCCGGCTC
>CAZKXK010000141.1:0-6367 GCA_964556585.1 uncultured Anaerolineaceae bacterium | reverse complement strand
GTCGGCCGACACTCCCGGCGGCCGCCGGCCACTGTCCGGTCAGGCAGCACCGTGGTCGGGCCGACGATGCGGTCAGGCGACCGTGCTCGTCGCCTCGTGCGGCTCAGCCGCCTCGCCGCCCCGCTGGAGCAGGGCGGCCCCGGCCAGCACCAGGACGCCGCCGGCCACCTGGAGCGGGCCAAGGCGCTCGGCGAGCAGGATCCCCGCCAGCGTCGCACCGGCCACCGGCTCGACCAGCGAGATGATCGACGCCCGGGTCGGGCCGATGACGCGGATCCCGTGCAGGAACAGGAACGTCGGGATCGATGCGCCCGCGACGCCGGACCAGGCCAGCACCGCGAGCGCTCCCGGCGACCGGAACGGAAGAAGCGCGACGCCCAGCGTCCCCGAGGCAAGGGTGAGCGCGAAGTAGCCGACCGCCGTGCCGCCCAGGATCACGAGCATCGCCTGCTCGGTGGGGACCCTCGGGAATCCGCGCCGGCCCAGGATCACGTAGACCGCCTGCATCGCCGACCCGAGCAGGGCGAGGCCGAAGCCGACCAGCTCGAAGCCGGGGCCGCCTCCCGAGCCCCCCAGGACGACCACGGTCATCCCGACCAGCGCGAGCAGGAGCGCGAGGAGGCGGCCGGCGTCAAGCCCCTCCTCGCCGATCGCGACCGAGCCGATCGCGACGAGCGCGGGGTACGTGTAGAACGCGAACAGGGCGAGGGCGATCGACAGGCGCTGGAACGCCGAGAAGATCGCCAGGTTGAGCACGACGGCCGTGACGATCGCCACGCCGAGCGCGAGGCCCGAGCGCCGGTCGAGTGCCACCCAGGGCACGGGGTCGCGCCCGACCCGCCTGCGTGCCCCGATGATCACGAGCAGGCCCAGCGTGCCCAGGACGGCCCGCCAGAGCGCGAACGTGAGCGGCGTGAGGCCGGCGTCATAGGCGCCGCGGGACGCCGGGCCCAGCGTGCCGAACAGGCAGGCGGCGGCAGCGACGGCCAGCGAGCCGCCCAGGCGTCCGCGTGGGAGGGTCACCGGCGAGCGGGCGGGACGGTCGACGCGATCAGGCGCCGGGCCGCGCTTCCCCCGCCGGCGCGGGTTCCGCCGGCCGCCGGACGAGGACGATCCCCGTGAACGGGATCCTGACGTCGCTGAACGCCTCGACGCTCACCAGGAAGCCCACGAACAGGAAGATGACCGACAGCAGCTTGCCGAAGACGAAGAACTCGGTGTCGCCGAACCGCGCGAGCGTGTCGCCCGAGGAGGCCAGGAAGGCCCCGATCGCGATCAGGATGGTGGCCGGGACGCGGCTGTGCAGGCGCCCGGCCAGGAGCGCCCGGAACGCGCCCGGCAGCGAGGCGACCAGGTTCACGGTGATCGCCACCGGCGAGATCGCCAGGTTGAACAGGAAGACGTCGCCCGGCTGGGTCGGGTCCAGGGAGTAGTCGAGGATGCGCCGCTTCGGCATGAAGACGTAGGCGGAGAAGACCGCGCCGAACGCGAGCGCGAGCCCGCCGGTGATGTTGAGGAACGGGGTGAGGAGCCGGAGCGTGCCCGGGAACAGGTCGGCAACCGGCGCGTTCGTGGCGGGATCCACCATCCAGCCGGGAGCGGCCAGCGTCGTCGTGAGCATCAGGCCCATGGACAGGATGCTCGCGCCGACGACCGCGAGCGCCGCGATCCGCGGCCAGCGATCGTCCCCGAAGTAGGTCGCGACGGCCACGGCGATGGCGAGGATGCCGGCCGCGATGAAGTACAGGATCGGGGAGCTTCCCGCCCCCGCGTAGTTGTAGCGCTGCTGGGTCAGGAACGTGAACAGGCCGGCCAGGAAGAGGCAGAACGCGAACGCGTAGCCGAAGCGGGTCCGCCCGAGGAGGAACGCGGTCCCCAGGCCCAGCCAGCCGGCGGTCCAGACCGCGCCCGCCAGGTACCAGGTCCGGTAGAGCGGCTCGCTCCAGCCGCTCGCGGCGGCGATGGCCTCGCAGCCGCTGGCGATCCCGAAGAAGAGCATCCCGATCGCCCAGCTGAGCTGGAACGCATGCCGCCGAACCCGCCACTGGTCGACCAGCGCGACGGCGAACACCAGGGCGATCAGCGACGTGATGCCGGGGATGACGATGCGCATGCCGTGAAGGCCTCCGAGGGGGCCGGGTGGGCCGGTCAGGCCGGGACGAACTCGTGGTCGTCGTGGTGCAGCCCGTCGCAAAGGCCCCAGCGCGGCGTCTCACCGGGGATCGCGATCGGTCGCATCAGCTCGCGGACCGCGGACTTCCGGCAGAACAGGTTGCCGCGCTCGCGCATCCAGCGCCGTGCGCAGGCCGGGTCCGCGTGGAACTGGAACGGGCCGGGATTGATGGAGGTCCGGCCGGACCAGGCCGGCGGGATCTCCACTGCCGTGATGTCCATGACGTTGACGCGGAACGGGACGCCCTCGATCACCTGGCCGCAGCCACGACAGCGGGTCGCGACGGTCTCCTGCTGGATGGTCGGGATGCGGATCCCGTTGATGTCGAACGGCACGCCGTGATCCTAGCAGAGGCACGCCGGGCGACGACCGCCGGCGTTTCGACGACCGCCGCCGGATCGGCCTGCCCTCACGCCTGCCCGGGCACTGCCCCGAGGGCGGCCAGCACCTCGGCCGTGGAGCGCACCCGGCCGATCCGCGCGAAGACGGTCCGGAGCGCGTGCGCGTGGTCATCGGGGCTGCGGGCCGTCATCGCGTCCTCCACGAAGACCTGCTCGTAGCCGCGCTCGAAGGCGTCGCGGGCCGTGCTCTCGACCCCGACGTTGGTGGAGATGCCGGCCAGCAGGATCGTGTCGATGCCGCGCCGGCGAAGCTGGAGATCGAGCTCGGTCCCGTAGAACGCGCCCCACTGCCGCTTCGTGATGACGAGGTCGCCCGGCTCCGGTCCGAGCTCGGGGACGATCTCCGCCCAGTCGGGCGGACGGGGTCCGGGATGCTGGGCCGGCATGTCCGTGCGGGGGCGGAGGGCATCCCTGCCGTCCTCGGACGGGGTGATGCGGACGAGGACGACGGTCCCCCCGGCGGCCCGAAGCGCGTCGGCGAGGGCGGCGGCACGCGTCACGACGTCGCTCGCGGGATGCGGGCCCGTCGGCATGGCGACCGTGCCCCGCTGCAGGTCGATCACGACCAGCGCCGTGCGCGCCGGTGTCAGCTCCAGGTCCATGGGCGCGGGCGCTCCCTTCAGGCGTGCTCGACGTTCTCGACGACGACCGGGGCGCCCAGGCCGGCGCCGCGGTCCCCGGGTGCGCCGGGCGCCACCCGGCCCACCTCGTCGTCATGGATGTACCGGGGGCCCCGCAGCCATGACGCGGCCGCGGCACCGAGCGACAGCACGACGCAGACCGTGAACGCGACGTGCAGCCCATCGAGGAACGGGCCGGCCAGGATCTGTGGGAAGAACGAGGTCCCCAGCACGGTGGAGCGGGCGGCGCTCGGCAGCGCGGCGAGCGCCGACGAGGGGATGAGGGTCGCCATGGGGTTGGAGCCGAGAAACGCCGCGAACAGGGCACCGATCGGCGGGATGCCGGCGATGCCGGTCGCGACGCCCGCCGGGATTCCCACGGCGGTGAGGTGCCCGTAGAGCGCGGCCGGCAGGTTTGCCGAGAGGCCGGCGACAACAAGCGTGAAGATCAGCGTCATGCTCAGGCTGGTGGCCACGTTCTGGAACGTCGCCCGCATCCCCGAGGACGCGCCCCGGTGCTCGGGCGGGACCGCGTTCATGATCGACGCGGTGTTGGGCGCCGCGAACGCGCCCATGCCGATTCCCATGCCGAGCATGAGGAGCGCGAAGGCGGGGTAGTCGAAGTCGGCGGGCAGGAGCAGGAGCCCCCCGAACGCCGCCGCGGTGATCAGCATCCCGCCCGTCGAGTAGAACCGGGCGCCGTGGCGGTCGGACAGCCGTCCGCTCAGCGGCCCGGCCAGCAGGAAGCCGCCCGTCATCGGCAGCATGCAGACCGCCGCCAGGAGGGGCGCGTCCTCGAACGCGAAGCCGTGGAGCGGCAGCCAGATCCCCTGCAGCCAGACGATGAGGATGAGCTGGAGGCCACCCCGGGCGAGGGAGGACAGGAAGCCCGCGATGTTGCCGGCGGCGAACATCCGGATGCGGAAGAGCTCGAGGCGGAACAGCGGATCCGGCACGCGCCGTTCGACGGCGACGAACGCCACCAGGAGGGCGGCCCCGCCGGCCAGCTCCCCGATGACCCAGGGATTGCCCCAGCCCATGCTGGAATTCCCGTACGGCTGGATCGCGTAGGTGAAGCCGATCAGGACGAACGTCAGACCGACGGCGAACAGGATGTTGCCGGGGATGTCGAGGCGCTGGTGGGCGCGGATCGTGGCCGTCTCGTGGAGCATGAGGTACGCCCAGACCGTGCCGAAGAGCCCGAACGGCACGCTCACCAGGAAGACCGCGCGCCAGTCGATCACCGCGAGAACGCCGCCCAGGAGCAGCCCGACGAACGAGCCGGCCAGCATCCCGATCTGGTTGATGCCCATCGCCAGGCCGCGCTGGTCGGAAGGGAAGGCGTCGGTGAGGATGGCCGCCGAGTTCGCCATCAGGAAGGCGCCCCCGACACCCTGGACGAGGCGGAACACGATGAGCTCGAGCGCGGCCGTGTTGCCCTGTCCCTGGACGAAGAAGCACAGGATCGAGCCCACGGTGAAGACCGCGAAGCCGGCGTTGTACAGGCGGACGCGGCCGTACATGTCGGACAGGCGCCCGGCGCTGACCAGGAGCGTGGCGGTCACCAGCGTGTAGCCCACCAGCATCCAGAGCAGGTAGTCCGACTCGCCGGGCGCCAGGGGGTCGACACCGATCCCACGGAAGATGGCCGGGAGGGCGATCAGCACGACGCTGCCGTTGAGACCGGCCATCAGGATCCCGAGGGTCGTGTTCGAGAGGGCGATCCAGCGGTAGTCGACGTGGGCCAGCCGCCGCGGATTCCCGGTGGACGTCATGGGCGCCCTCGACCATCGTCGACCGGCCGGACCACCGGGGGGCTCGCGACCACGCGTTCGAGAAGCTCCGCCAGCCTGACCTGCGCCTCCGGCTCCAGGGCGAGGAGGCGGGCAGCGACCTGGCTGCGGAGCAGGACGTCGGTGTCCGCGACGGCGCGTCTGCCGGCCGTCGCGAGTCTGACCAGGGTGACCCGGCGATCCTTCGCTGACGACGCGCGCTCGACGAGGCCCGCCCGTTCCAGGCGGTCGACGAGGTTCGTGATCGTCGAGCGGGGCACGCCCAGCTCGCTGCCGTAGCTGCTCATCGAGACCTCGCCGATCCTCGCCAGGACGCGGACGGCGTGCAGGTCGCCGAGGGACACGCCGTGGCGGGCGGCGAGCTCGTGCTGCAGCGGCTCGGCGAGCGCGACGGCGCGGAGATACGCGCGGAGCACGCGGCGCTGGGTTGGGTCGACGGCCACGCGGAGACACTCCCATCTCTGGGATATTCCGAGAATCGACCGTATCTTAGCGAATGTCACCGGACGGATCGGCGCGATCTGGCAGCCAGCCCCTACGGATCAGCGCACCGAGTACGGCTGGGCAGGCGACAGGGCGCTGATCGCGTTCGCGGAGGTCCCGGGCGCGTAGGCGCGCACGCGCCAGCTTCCACGCGAGCTGAAGGTCACCGCGAGGCTGGCCACACCGCTCGCGTCAAGGCTCACGGTCCAGGTGCGCTTGACGACCCAGGAGCGTCCGACGAGCTGGTACAGGCGATAGGTGACCCGAGCCGGCGCGACGGATGCGGGCGCGGCAGGTCCAGGCGCCGGCTGGATGCGCGCGGAGAACGTCACCGTGGCCCCGCGCAGCACGACGCGGGTGGCGCCGCGGCTGTCCGGGCGCAGCTGGACCACGCTGCGGACCAGCACCCGCACGACCGGGCTCGTCGCGGCGGCGAGGTCGGGCGCACCGTCGAAGACCAGCCGGTAGGAGGTGTTCGTCGTCGGATGGTCCGTCGCTTCGGCGGCGCCGGAGGCGTCGGTCAGCAGGTCGGTGACGGGCGTCCAGGTCGCCCCGTCCGTGGAGCGCTGGAGATGCACCGTGCGGGCGCTCGCATCCTGCGACGCGGGGGGAACGAGGGCGGCCGCGAGCTGCACATCCTGGCCCCATGTCAGCAGCGTGCTCGACGCGACGAGCGTCACGGCCGGCGGCGCCGGCGCGACCGCAAACGGCGGCGTGCTGGCAGGCGCCAGGCCAGCCGAGCTCGCGACGAGGACGACCCCGGGTGCGGCCGCCCCGGCGACCTGGCAGCCGTCGAACGTGGCGATCCCGCCGATCGCCTGGCGGCTCAGGCCGTCCCTGCAGGTGAGCACCGCACCCGGCGGGGGCGCGTCCAGCGACAGCGCGACCATCGTCTGG
>CAZKXK010000140.1:0-6371 GCA_964556585.1 uncultured Anaerolineaceae bacterium | reverse complement strand
CACATCGATCCCCAGGGATGCCAGGTACTCGGCGGGGGTCAGGTAGCCGAGGGCCTGGTGGGGGCGGATCGTGTTGTAGACGGTCTCCCAGGCCCGCAGCTCGACCTGGAAGGCTTCGATCTCGGGCTCGGCGGTAGTCACCTCGTAGAACTCCTCGGTGTGGGTCCGGTTGGCCCGCTCGACGGCGCCATGGAGCTTGGGGGAGCGCGGCGGCAGGACGAAGAGGCGGATGCCGCGGGCCTCGCAGGCGGCCTCGAACTCGGCCATGAACTCGGACCCGTTGTCGATGCTGATGGCCCGGACCGGAAACGGCATCCGCTCGGCGAGCCGATCGAGGACCGCGGTCGCGGCCGGCGCCGTCGCCCGACGGCCAAGCTCGAGCACGTCCCAGCGGGAGACTACGTCGCGGGCCGTGAACTGCTTCCAGATCCGCGGTGGCAGGGGCCGGATGTCGAGGGTGTCGAGCTCGACGAGGTCGCCCGGTCGCTCGACCGCCCAGCCGGCTGGGCGCCGGATTGCGTAGGGGCGGGCCCATCGACGCCGGTGGACGCCCATCCGGCGCCGCGCCGGCGTCCCCAGCTCGCCCGTGGCCCGCAGGCGGCCCAGGATCCGGCCGACCATGCTGACCGACAGGCCGATCCCCTCGCGGCGCAGCAGGACTGCGAGCTTGTCCTTGCCCCAGCGGGGGTACGCCTGGCGCTGGTGACGGACGGCCACGAGCTGGGCGAGGGTCCAGGTCGGGCGCCGGCGGCGGACCGGCCGGGAGCTGCGGTCCTCGAGGCTCTCGAGACGGTACCGCTCGAAGCGGGCCAGCCAGCGGTACACGGTCGGGCGGGAGTACCCGAAGTGGCGCGCCGTGCGGGCCACGTTCTCCCCGTGCGAGCGGTGCCAGTCGAGCATCGCGAGGCGGACCCGGGCGGCCCGGGACAGCTCGGGAGCCGGGGGACGCCGCCCGAGCGCGAGGAACGGCCCCGGCACGGCCCGGATCGTCGGGTGCCGCCGACCCGGGCGCACCCCGCGCGTAGACTTGGCCATCGAGAGCCCTCCTGCCGCTGTTGTTCTGACACCACCAGCGTAGCGAGGGCTCTCGCCTCATTCCCCGGACCCGATCCGCCTCACCCCGCGTCCAGGCCCGGTGTCACGGACGTATCTGGACGCGCACAGCGCACAGGATCCTGGGCACCGGGTGATCCGCGCGCTGCTGCCCGGGAGCGGGCGCTCGAGCACGCCGGGCGACCTCCGGCCGTGCCCACGTGACGCGGCGGTCGCACCGATCGCGGGCCACTCGACGTCAGCGGCGGCGGGCGATGTGGCGCTGTTGGCCCCGGCCGTGCGTGGAGCAGCACCCTGACAACTGGAGGGGCGCGCAACGCGGGCGCGGCAAGCGGCGACGGCCGTGCGCGGCGTGCCGCCACGGCCCGGGCCCAACGACTGACCGCGCAGCGCACCGCACGCGGGCGACCGGCACGCGCTACGCTCCCGTGCGTGGATGCGACTCCTGCGCGCGTGACCCTGCGGGCCGGCTCAGCCGAGGCGACGGTGGATCCCGGGGCGGGCGGCCGGGTCGCGGCCCTCCGCGTCGACGGCCTGGACGTGCTGGTCACCCACGGATACGGTCCGCTCGCCTGGGGCGCCTACCCGATGGTGCCGTGGGCAGGCCGCCTGCGCGACGGGCTGCTCCGTTTCGACGGGGCCACGTACCCGCTCCCGACCAGCCTGCTTCCGCCTCACGCAATCCACGGGACGCTGGTCGAGGCTGCCTGGGAGACGCTGCCCGCGGTCGGCTCCACGGCGGCCACGCCCACCGTCGTCCTCCGTGCGCCGCTCGGCGCAGCGTGGCCGTTCGGTGGCCACGCGGTGCACCGGGTGGCGCTGGCCGCGGATTCGCTGACCCTCACGCTGGAGGTCCACGCGGACGCACGGCCCTTCCCCGCCATCGCCGGCTGGCACCCCTGGTTCCGGCGCGCGCTCCGCGGACCTGCCGGCACCGAGAGCGGACCGGTGGAGCTCGTCCTGCGCACGGGCGGGATGCTGCTGCGCGGTGAGGACGGCCTCCCGACCGGCGTCGTCGGGCCAGTGCCGCCGGGCCCCTGGGACGACTGCTTCGTCGACGTGACGTCGCCGCCTGTGGTGCGCTGGCCGGGCGCCCTGGAGATCACCATCGAGAGCGACGCGACGTACTGGGTCGTCTACACGGAGAACGCCGACGGCGTCTGCGTGGAGCCCCAGACGGGACCGCCGAACGGCCTGAACACGGGCGATTACACGCTCGTCGAGCCGGGGAGACCGCTCGTCGCGTCCATGACGCTCCGCTGGCGACGCCTCGCCTGATCAGCCGGGAACGGTCCGGCCGAGGATCCGCGGGAACGTCGCGTCGTAGGCCGCCACGAGCATGTCGCCCAGGGCATCGATGTCCTCGCCCCGCTGCTCGGCAAGCCAGCGGGCGGTCGTCTCCACGTAGCGCGGCTCGTTGCGCCGGCGCGGGGCGCCCGGCGGGGAGAGGTAGGGCGCGTCCGTCTCCACGAGCAGCCGTTCCGCCGGCACGCGGCGCACGCTCTCGGCGGTGGCCTCTTCGCCGCGGCGAAATGCCAGCCCCGACACGCCGACGGCGCAGCCCATCTCCAGCGCCGCCTCCACGTAGTCGACCGGCCCCGAGACCGAGTGCAGGATCGCTGGGGAACGCGACCCGAACGCGCCGCGCCCAGCTGCCCCACCGAACCCGGCTGCCCGCAGCTCGTCGATGAGGGCGTCCTGGGCGTCCCGCTCGCCGGGCTTCGAGCGACAGTGGAGGATGGCGGGCTTGCCCGTCGCCAGCGCGAGCTCGAGGTTCCGGCGCAGGTTCGCGAGCTGGGCGTCGGGCGGCGACCACATCCGGTCGAAGTCGAGCCCGGTCTCGCCGATCGCGACGACCCGCGGGTCGGCGGCGAGCGCCACGACCTGCGCCCATGCGCCGGAGTCGGTCTCCGCGGCCGCGTGCGGGTGGATCCCGACGGCGACGCCCGCAAGGCGGGGGAAGCGATCGATGAACGCGAGCGCGGCGACGCTCGAGGCGAGATCCCAGCCGGGGACCAGGATGCGCTCCACGCCGACGCCTTCGGCGGCGGCGAGCACCTCGGCAACGTCCGCGGCGAACTGCTCCGCCTGGAGATGACAGTGGCTGTCGACCAGGCGCATCGTCAGCCCGGCTCCGCGCTGCCGGCCTCCGCGGCCTCGATCTCGAGGCGGGGAAAGAGCGGGATCGCCGCGCCCATCGATCCGGCCTCGCCCGCGTGGGCGCCCCAGGCCAGCTCGTCGAGGAGCGCCGGCCCGCCATTCCCGTCCGCGGCGTACCGGTACGGGTAGCCGAGCTGCTCCATCACCCGCGGCGCGAGGTCCGGCATCACTGGCGCGACGGCGAGGGCCACCAGCCGGCATGCCTCCACGAGGTCTCCCAGGACGAGGCGCAGCCGCTCGGCAGCGCCCTCCTCGCCGGCCTTGACCGCCCGCGCGATCGCCCACGGCTGTTCTGCTTCCACGAACCGGTTGCCGGCGCCCACGAACTCCCAGAGCGCCGCGAGCGCCTCGTGGAGGAGGCACCCTTGGAGCTTCCGCACGAACGTGTCGCGGACGCCTGCCCAGGCCGCCCCGAGGGGGCTCGCTGCCGCCAGGTCTGGATCCGGCCGAACGCCGCCGAGGTAGCGGCCCGCCATGGAGACCGTCCGGTTCACGAAGTTGCCGAAGTCGTTGGCCAGGTCGGCGTTGTAGCGCCGCGTGAATGCATCCCAGGAGACGTCGCTGTCGCGGTCGAAGGCTGCCTCGCGGAGCGCGACGTAGCGTGCCCCGTCGCTCCCGAAGGCCGCCACGAAGTCGAGCGGGTCCAGGATGTTGCCGCGGCTCTTGCTCATCCGCTCTCCCTGGGCGAGCAGCCAGCCGTGGATCCACACCTTCCGCGGTGCTTCGAGACCGGCGGACCAGAGCATGGCCGGCCAGAAGATCGTGTGGAACCGGGCGATGTCCTTGCCGACCACGTGGAGATCGGCGGGCCACCAGCGCGCGAAGGCGGCCGGATCGTCCGGGAAGCCCGCCCCGGTGATGTAGTTGATGAGCGCGTCGTACCAGACGTAGATCGTCCCGGCAGCCGGATCCCAGGTCCCGTCAGCCAGTCGCGCGTCACGTCCGTCGGGAAGGATCGGAAACGGGATCCCCCATCCCCCGCCGGGCCGGCTGATGGAGAAATCCTCGAGGCCGCCCCGGATGAAGCCGAGCATCTCGTTGCGCCGATGCTCGGGTTGAGCGAACTCGGGGTTCTCCGCGAACCAGCGCTCCAGGCGCTCCTGGTAGGCGGACAGCCGGAAGAACCAGTTTCGCTCGGTCAGCCACTGGAGCGGGACGTCGGGGTGGTTGGGGCAGATCGTCCCCGAGGCCGTCTCCACGACGTCCGTCACGTTCCGGAACCCCTCGTTGGGGCAGTACCAGCCCTCGTACGTCCCCAGGTAGATGTCGCCGTTGGCGTAGGCCCGGCGGACCATCTCCTGCGCCGCGCGCACGTGGTCCGGGTCCGTGGTCCGGATGAAGCGGTCCGGGCTGATGCGGAGGGCGTCCTCGGCTGCCCGGAAGAGGCCGACCTGCTCGTCGACGAAGTCGCGCGGCGAGCGATGCTCGTCGGCGGCGCGCATCGCGATGTTGACGCTGTGCTCGTCGGTCCCGGTCAGGAAGCGCGTGGGCACCCCGCACATCCGGTACCAGCGTGCCAGCGCGTCCGCCCCGATCACCTCGTAGAGCGTGTGGAGCCCGGGGCGGTTGTTGGCATAGGCGATCGACGTCGTGATGTAGAAGCGGTCGGGTCGGTCGGGCATGGCCGGCCGATCGTAGCAGGGCCGGCGGCCGAGCCGCGCCCCGGCGCCGCGCCCACGGACATCCCGCCCGCCGACGACGCGCCCGCGGAAGCTCCGCGGCGTCGGGGGTGGCGCTCAGTGCCGGAAGTGGCGGATCCCCGTGACGAGCATCGTCGCGCCCGCCGCGTCCACCGCCGCGACGACCTCGGCGTCCCGGACCGACCCACCCGGCTGGACGAACGCGGTGACGCCCGCTGCCAGGCACGCCTCGACGGCGTCCGGGAAAGGGAAGAAGGCGTCCGAGGCGCACGCGGCGCCGGCGAGCCGCGCCGGCCCGAGAACCTGGCGGGCCTTCTCGATCGCCAGGCGGGCGGCGTCCACCCGGCTCGTCTGGCCTGCCCCCAGGCCGATCAGCATGCCGTCCCGGACCAGGATGATGGCGTTGCTCGTGGAGCCCCGCACGAGACGCCAGGCAAGGTCCATGTCCGCCCGTTCGCGGTCGGTCGGGGCGCGGCGCGTGACGCAGCCCCAGCCGGCCGGATCGTCAGGGACCGTGTCGGGCGCCGACACGAGGACGGCCCCCCCGGCCGACCGACTGGCCCCCCGCGCGTCGGGTGGGGCAGGGTCGTCGGCTGCCCCGAGCCGGCGGTCGAGCACCAGCCGCAGGTTCGGGCGCCCGGCCAGCACGGCCCGGGCGTCGGCGTCGAACCCGGGCGCGACGACGATCTCCAGGAAGATCCCGGCCAGCCGGCCGGCCATCTCGCGGTTCACCTCCCTGGTCAGCCCCACGATGCCCCCGAACGCGCTGACCGGGTCCCCGGCCAGCGCGTCATCCCAGGCTGCGGCCAGGCTCCCCCGCTCGGCCGCGCCGCACGGGTTCGTGTGCTTGACGATCACGCAGGCCGGCCCGCGAAGGGTGCGCGCGAGCGCCGACGCGGCCGACGCGTCGAGGATGTTCGTGTAGCTGAGCGGCTTTCCCTGGAGCGGGGGCTCCCCCGTCGCGAACGGCCCGTCGGCCTCGGTCGAGCCGGGTCGCCGGTAGCGGGCCGCCGGCTGATGTGGGTTCTCGCCGTAGCGCAACGCCTCCACCTTCTCGAGGCCGATGGCGAGCGTCGGCGGGTACGGATCCAGGCTCCCCGGAAAGCCCGGCTCGTCCGGCCGCGCAATGCCGGCCCGGTCCAGCTCGCCGGGCAGGACCTCGGCGATGCGCGCGTCGTACGCGGCGGTGTGCCGGAACGCCTCCACGGCGAGCGCCGCCCGGAGATCGAGCGGGACGCTTCCCTGGGTGTCGAGGGCGCCGAGGATCTCCGGATACCGAGCGGGCGACGTGACGATCGCGACGTTCCGCATGTTCTTGGCAGCCGCGCGCACCAGCGCCGGGCCACCGATGTCGATCTCCTCGAGGAGGGCGTCCAGGTCGAGCTCACCCCGCGCGGCCTGCTCGGCGGCTGCGCCGAACGGGTACAGGTTCACGACGACGAGATCGAACGGCTCGATCGCCAGGTCAGCCAGCTGGGCGCGGTGATCCGGATTCCGCCGGTCGGCGAGGACGCCCGC
>CAZKXK010000139.1:0-6374 GCA_964556585.1 uncultured Anaerolineaceae bacterium | reverse complement strand
GTCTGGCGGTCGATGCGGCCCTCGCCGGTGAGCACGAGGTCGGCCGCGGCGAGCTTGGCGGCGAAGCCGGCAGCGTCCATCACGAGGTCCACGCCGGGCACGATCTCGAAGCCCGCGAAGCGGTCGCGCAGGCAGGCGAGCCCGAACGTCGCGCCGCCCGCGGCGCCCGCACCGGGTGTGTCGCGTTCCCGGCGGCCGGTGGCGGATTCCAGCGCGTCGGCCCAGCGGCCGAGCGCCGCGTCGAGCTCCTCGACCTCGGCGGGGCTGGCGCCCTTCTGCGGGCCGTAGACCGCGGCCGCGCCGCGCGGCCCCAGGAGCGGGTTCGTCACGTCGCACGCGATGCGAAGCGACACCTCCGCGAGGCGCGGGTCGAGACCCCGGAGGTCCACGACCGGCTCGGCCGCCGCCGTCACCCGGAGCCCGAGGGCCGCGAGGATCCCCTGTCCGCCGTCCGTCGTGGCGCTCCCGCCGACGCCCAGGTCGATCCGCCGGACACCCGCGTCGAGGGCAGCGCGGATCACCTCGCCGGTCCCGTACGTGGACGCGCCCGCCGGGTCCAGCTCGGCACCGGTGAGTCGCGAGAGGCCGGATGCCGCCGCGAGCTCCACGACCGCGCGCGTCCCACCCGTGCTGCGGAGCCAGCGTGCGATGAGCGGCCGGCCCAGCGGGTCGTGCGCCGCGGCCTCCTGCCACGTCCAGCCGCCGGCGGCCTCGATCGCGACGAGGGTTCCCTCCCCGCCGTCGGCCAGCGGGGCCAGGACCAGGCGATCGTCCGGGCGAGCGCGCGTCCAACCCGCCGCCAGGGAGCGCGCGACCTCGACGGAGGTGAGCGAGCCCTTGAACGAGTCGGGCGCGACCAGGACCGTGAGCGGCCGGCCCGGCACGCCGCTATCCTCCCGTGCGCCCGGCACGCTTCTCGAGGTATTCCGGGATCCGGATCATGGGCGGGCGTTCGCGGTCCGCGAGCTCGATGATCTCCAGGCCAAGGCGGTCCGCCCCGGAGCGGGGGAGCTTCATCGAGGAGCCGATCTCGGCGAAGAGCCGGGCGCGCCCGCGCTCCTCCAGCCGCTTCATGACGGCCTGGATGATCACGAAGCTCATCCGCGAGAGACCTTCGAGCTCCTGGTTCCGATGGAGCCTTCGTTCCAGGTCCACCTGGCCCAGGGCCTCGAGACCGGCCCGCTCGGCGATGTCGATCAGGTGCCCGATCTCCACGGCGTAGCCGGTGAAGAACGGGAGCGTCTCGAGCAGGCTGCGGCGGCCCGCGTACTCGCCGGCAAGCGGCTGGATGAAGCCCGACAGGTCCGGGTAGAACAGGTTGATGAGCGGGCGCGCGACCAGCTCGGTGACCCGGCCTCCGCCGCCTTCCCGGAGCACGCCGCCCTCGACGATCGGGCGCTGGTAGTAGCCCTTGACGTACTGGATCCGCGGCTCGACGAGGAGCGGGCCCAGCGTCCCGTAGGCCATCCGCGGGTGCCAGTTGCGGACGTCCGTGTCGCACCACACGACGATGTCGCCCGACGACTCGAACAGGCTTTTCCAGAGCGCCTCGCCCTTCCCGCGGTACGAGCCGTAGCGCGCCAGCACGTCCGGGTGCTGGACGACGCGGGCACCCTCGCGGGCCGCGATCTCGCGCGTCGCGTCCTCGGAGGCGGAGTCGATCACGATCAGCTCGTCCACGAGCGGGACGGCCTCCATGAGCATCAGCCGTGCCCGACGGACGATGGGACCGACCGTCGTCGCCTCGTTCAATGTCGGTAAGACCAGGCTGACCGTAATGCCCTGCTTCTCCTTGAGCGCCACGAGCCGGCGCAGGTCGTGGAACTCCGCGTGGTGGAAATTGGACTCGGCGAACCAGCGCTCGACCCGCGCGGGCACGGCCCGGGATTGCTCGGCGGCGCGTTCGGCGGCGGCGAGCGACTCGCCCCGCGCAGCCAGCTCCTCGAACGTCGCCGTGTCGATGCGCTCGCGGGTCTTGACCACGATCACCGGCGGCCGCGCGCGCGTGGCGATCGTCTCGGGCAGGACCCCGAACAGGAAGTTGGCAACCCCCGACCCCTCCGGCGCCGCGGAGGCACCCATGATCACGAGGTCGGACTTCTCCGCCTCCTTGAGGATCGCGTTCCGGACGTTGGGCGCCTCCCGCAGGATGCCGTCCGCGTGTCCCCGGGCGTGCTGCTTCAGGAATGCGGCCAGCGCCTGCTCGGCCTGCGCCCGAACGGTGGGCGTGAGGCCCGGCGGCACAACGTGGAGCACCGTGACACGGGCGCCGTGCCGCCGGGCCAGCGCGTCCGCGAAGCTGAGTGCCAGCTCGGCGTGCGGGCCACCCCGAACGGGAACCAGGATCCGGTGGATCTCGGTGATCGGGCGCTGCTTGACGACCGCGATGTCGCAGGGAGACTCGCGAACGACTGCATCGATCGTCGGGCTGAAGACGAGCGCCGGCTGGTCCGGGGCATCGGTGGTGCCGGCTCCGCTGCCGGCCGCTCCGCGCGGACCACGCGCACCGCTCGCGGACCGGCCTCCCGGCCGGCCGCCCCAGCCGAAGATCACGAGGTCGGCCTCGAGCTCGACGGCGGCCTCCACGATCCCCTGGGCCGCCCGGCGCCCGATCCGGACCACGGGCCGGACATGGGTTCCTTCCGGCGCGTAGTCGAGCACCTTCTGGAGCAGGCGGCGCGCCTGGCGCGCCTTCGTGGCGCCTTCGGAGAGGGGCATCTCCTCCGGGACCTCCACGATGCCCAGTGCCGTCAGCTCACCCGCCCGCGGGTCCAGGAGCGCCGCGCCGATGCGGATCAGCTCCTCCGCCGTGGCCGGGTTGGCCACCGGGATCAGGATCCGGCCGGGCAGCGGCGGACGCGGGGTCACGACGCGCCCCCGGCCGGGAGGGCCTGCTGGGCCGCGTTCCAGCGCTCGACGAGGTACGGCTTGCGGAGCTCGAAGGCGCGAGCCTGGCGCTCCACTCGCTCCTCCGCATCGGCCTGGTCGAGATGCCGGGTCTCGACGATCAGGCTGCCCACGCGTCCGAAATAGAGCGGCACGAGGGCGGCGACGAGCGTCTCGAGCGGCACGACGGCCTGGCGGGCGGCCACGACCAGGTCGTACACGATGCCCGCCCACAGCTCGTCGGGGAAGCTGTACCCGGCGACCGCGTCGGACATCTCGTCGGTCGTGACGTGGTGGTCCGGTCCGCCCTCGCCGCCGAGGCCCAGGCGCCGCCCGGCTGCCTCGGCGAACCGCCCCGCCTCCTGCGAGAGCTCGATCGCGGCAGCCGCGTGGTCCGGCGCGAGCATCGCCCGCCAGGTGGGGGCGAGCGTCATCCGCCCCGCGTCGAACTCCGAGAGCAGGCGCAGCGTGTTGACGTGGAGCGGGATCGGCTCGACCCAGCGCTCGAAGCCGTAGGCGGGGATCTCGTGGCTGGCGTGGACGGCGAGCCACGCTTCCGGGTGCCGGCAGGCCATGTCGAGGATCGTCCCGACCACCTGCCGGAACATCGGCCCGAGGTCCGCCGACGGGTCCTTCGGGTCGTGGATCTTCGCGCCGAGGCGGGCCTCGCAGACCGCGAATCCTCCCGTCAGCGCGTGGGTGGTCATCCAGATGTCGATGCCGAACCGGCTCACCTCGGGCGTCCAGTCGTCCTGCGCCAGGTAGTGGCGGACCAGGTCGCCGGAGACCCCGTAGTCGCCGCCGATCGGCTGGCGGATCCGCCCCGTACAGCGCCCGCGTCAGCGGGTAGGTGACGGTGTTCGTGATCGTGCCGTCGTACTTGTGGCGGGCGTACAGCGGTGCCACGAAGTCGAAGCCGCCCTTGAGGATCGGCCCGGACAGCAGCTCCACCCACTCCGGGCCGATCGAGCGCAGGTCGGAGTCGACGACGACGAGCGCCCGGACATCGAGCGCCGCCGCGATCTCGAAGATCGTGCGCAGGGCGGCGCCCTTTCCGCCGACGCCGTCGACCTCGGGATAGGTCAGCGCGAGGCGCTCCAGGCGGTTGGTGGGCCGGACCAGCAGGATCCGCTCAACGTAGTCCGGTGGCTCGGTCTCCGCGACCACGCGCTGCGTCCCGTCCGACGAGCCGGCGTCCGCGTTGACGAGCAGCGGGCGCAGGTCCGGGAAGTACTGGACCAGGCCGGCCTGGGCGGCTCGGACCACGTAGCCGATGGTTGCCGCGTTCTTGAAGCTGGGGATGCCGACCATGATGTCGGCGTGTCCCAGCCGCTGGATCTCGGCCGCGAGGGCCGGGCTCAGGAGTGAGACGGGCACCCCGGTACCGTACCACGGTCGCCGGGGCCCGCGGTCGCGGCGAGATCCGGGTGACGGCTCAGCCGCGGACACCGCGAGATCCGGACGACGGCGTTGCCGGACTCGGCGCCGGCCGCGGGCGGCCGCTCCGGTGGGTTCTCCCGCGGCCTCAGCGGCGCGGCATCGGCGTCATGCACCAGTCGTCGTTGGTCGCGCCCGGGAGATAGCGGCTGTTGGCGGCCTTGTAGGCGAGGCCGCCGAACCCGAACGAGCGCCACGTCACGATGAACGTGCCGGCCGGGTGGCGAACGTACGGCGTTCGGCGGACCAGGCTGCCCTCCACGAGCACGCTCTCCAGCAGGCGCTTGCGTTCCAGCAGCGGGATCTCCACGAGCGTCTCGCCATCGAGGGCGACCAGGTCCACGGCCACGAACGCGATGGGCGCCTCCTCGGAGTCGTCTTCGTCCGGCGCGGGAATCCGTGCGCGGCCGGCCCGCTCGAGACCGGCGCTCGCGCTCATGAGCTCGGCGCCGCGCCGGCCCAGGAAGAACTGGCTGGCGTGCTCGCTGAAGGAAGGGATCTCGCTGTTCAGGATCGTCCGGCTCTCGCTCGCCTGGGTCGCCTGGTCGGTCAGGTAGCCGTCGACGACCGCGGTCTCGGCTGCGAGGGCGGCCAGCAGCGCCTCCGCGATCGGAGCGTGGTCCGGGGTGAGGTCCGCGCCGGTCGCGTCATGGATTGCCACGTTGGCGGCGGCGGTGTCGAGATGGACAAGGACCCGGACGCCATCCCAGGCGGGCTCGATCACGGGGTCGGCGACGTCCTTGACCGGCCGGTGCCCGAAGGCCTGCGGCCGCCACGCGCGCGGATCTGCATCCATGCGCCGGATCATACGCGCCGAGTCGAGCGACGCCGGCCACGCGAACTCCCCGGTGGAGGGAGCGGGGCGTTCGTACCGCGGTCGTTCAGGGATGCCGGCCGGCGGCCGACGGCGACGGGTCAGGCGAGGACGTGGGCCGCCTCGACACAGTCGACGGTGCAGCCGCGCGCGTCACGACCGGACCGGCCGGTGAAGTGCCACCAGGAGCCGCCAGCACCGAGGATCGTGTCGCGCGTGGTCAGGCGGCAGCCGCAGGCCGAGCAGACGACCGTCCCCGACGCGAGCCGGCGGGCGAGCGGGGCCTGGCGCGCGGGATGCGCGTGAGGCGAGAGGGATCCCTGGATCTCGAGTGCGGTCATGTGTTCGTCCTCCGCTGGGCGGTTGCCCGCGGGACGACGGCGAGGTCGACTGGCCTGCCGCGGGGACGGGAGTCCCGGGGACCACGAACGTACGCGCGTCCCGGCCCGCGGGTCAGTGCCGGGGGAGGCCCGCTTCCGTTTCGATTCGGTTGCGAGGTCGGGAGCGATCCGGCGTGCGCGGCACGGCCGCGTTCGCCCTGGCGCGGCCGCCTTCAGGCGCGGCGCGGCCGCCTTCAGGCGCGGTAGCCGGACGGGTGGGCCTGGCGCCACGCCCAGGCCGAGCCGACGATCTCGACGATGTCGCGGTGAGCAGGCCGCCATCCCAGGATCTCGCCGGCCCGGCCGGCGTCTGCCACGAGAACCGGGGGATCGCCGGCGCGTCGCTCGCCGATGGCGTGAGGGATCGCGTGGCCGACCACGCGCTCCGCCGCCGACACGACCTCCCGCACGCTGAATCCGCCCCCGTTCCCCAGGTTGATGGCGAGCGCGGCGGCGCCGCCTCCATTCGGTCCCGCCGTCCGCGGATCGTCCGGCGAGGTCGCCTCGAGGGCGAGCACGTGCGCTCGCGCCAGGTCCTCCACGTGGAGGTAGTCGCGGACGCAGGTCCCGTCCGGCGTCGGATAGTCGGTCCCGAACACCGTGAGGGCGGCCCGTCCCTCGGCTGCGGCGAGGATGTTCGGGATCAGGTGGGTCTCCGGGTCGTGGACCTCGCCATTTGCATGGGAGGCGCCCGCGACGTTGAAGTAGCGCAGGCTCACGCTTCGCAGCCCGTAGGCAGCCGCGTACCAGCGCAGGGCGCCCTCGAACGTTCGCTTCGTCTCGCCGTACGGGTTGATCGGTGCGAGGACGGCATCCTCGCGGATCGGGACGCTGACGGGCGTCCCGTACACCGCGGC
>CAZKXK010000138.1:0-6520 GCA_964556585.1 uncultured Anaerolineaceae bacterium | reverse complement strand
TGCCGTGTTGCCGCGCGAGCGCGGCCGGCGAAGGCCGCAACGATACCGCCATCGAGCGCGCGGGCCGGCGTAGAGCGCATCCGTCGTCGCGCTTGACGGCCGGGGCGCCGGGGGCGTGCGTGAAGCCCGGGGCGCTCGAGCCGCCGAGCCACCCGATCCGCACGGCCGTGCTCACTTGACGCTCACGTCGAACCGCGCGGCGAGCGGGTCGCCGTTCGGGGCCGGCCCCGCGATCGACACGGTGTAGGAGCCGGCAGGAAGCGTCGTGTCGGCGACGAAGTGGCCCGGCTCGAGCTGGCGTGGCGCCAGGGGTGCCAGTGCGCAGCCGGATGGGCCGATCTGCTCCGTCACCTGCTGGACCGCGAGCTCGGTGCCGGCCTGGTCGAAGAACGTGACATGCAGCTCGTTCGGGCCGGCCGTTCCCGGGTCGAGATAGACCTGGACGGTCCGGCCGGACGTGAGCGACGCGGTGTAGAGCGTGGGCAGCCCCGGCGCGGCGTTGATCGAGACCGACGAAGCCGGGCCTGCCGCCACCGGTGCGCAGCGGGTCGTGACGCTGAGGGGCACCTCCACGGAGGCGAGCCCGTTGACGACCAGGGCGGTCACCGACCACGTGCCGTCGATCGAGAGGTTGGGACCGCTGGCGCTGAAGACCCCGGTCCCGGTTCCGGCAGGCGCAAGGTCCAGGCGGGACTCGCCGATGTCGGTGCGGGCCGGGATCGAGAAGCGGAGCGTGAGCGAGGTGGCCGGCACCGGCGCGCCGCTGTCGAAATCCGTCGCCCGCGCCGTGAACGTGTTGAAGCCCGCCGTTCCTGGGGAGACGGTCAGGCTCAGGCGAACCGACGTCCCGAAGTCGTTGCCCGTCGCGACGAGCGGCGCGGCCGTCGGCGCAGGCGATGCCGGCTGGGCGGCCGACCCAACGCCGCCGCTCGCGTCGACCGGCGGAGCGAGGTTGACAAGCGACGCGGACAGCACGAGCACGGTCGCGCCGACGACGAGCTCAACCGAGCCGGCCCGGCGCAGCCCCCCGAGCCGTCGCCCTGCCGCGGGCACGTTCACGAAGTGGTTCAGGGCACCCAGCATCGCCAGGAGTCCGAGGAGCGCCGTCTTCACGATGACGAGCCGGCCGAAGTCGGTCGACACCAGGTTGTCCAGGGTGCCCACCTCGGCGATCGCGCGGAGCAGGCCGGTCGCCCCGACCGTCGCGATGCCGGCCGTCGCGAGATACGCGAATCTCCTCGCGGTTCGAGCCGTCGCGTCGCTCGCCGCGCCCCGGACCGCAAGAAGCAGCCCGCCGAGGCCGCCCAGCCACGCGCCGACCGCGAGGATGTGCAGCCACTGGACGGCCACGCCGAGGATCGGGAGCGCCCCGGCCGCAGCGTGGCTGGCCAGGACGTCGGCGAGCATGGCGCCGGCCGCGCCGAGCGCCGCGAGGATGAGCGCCGGCCGGGTCGTCGCGGGCCGGGCGAGGAGAACGACGATCGCCAGGCCGGCGATGCCGAGCGGCACGAGCCGTTCCACGATCACGGGTCCGAACGACGTCCCGAACGCGTCCGACAGGCCGACGCCGGCGTCGGACAGCTCGGCCCCGACGACCGCCGCGGTGCCGGCCAGTGCGACCAGCCAGGCCCCCGGCACGAGCCGCCGCGAGATCGTCCCGACGCCCCGCGTGACCACGGCCGCGAAGAGCGCCGCCCCGAACAGCGCGAGCAGGCCCAGGTACATCAGCCACCGGCCGGCAATGTCGGCGGGCGTCGGGCCGGCCGGCGAGGTCGAGGCGCCCGGCTCGGCGCCTGTCGCCGACGCCGACGGTGGGGCTGCGCCGCCGACCCCGAACGCGAACGATCCGGCGGCGACGTGGCCATCGATCGCCGAGACGGTCCGCCAGGCGACCGTGTAGACGCCCGCGGGCAGCGGCTTCAACGGGACGGCGAGCTCTTCCTCGTTGCCGGGCGCGACGGCGGTTGGGCCTGACGTGACGGCCGTCCCGGTCGTGTCGAGCACGTTGATCGACGACAGCTTCGGGTCCGGCCGCTCGCCGAAGACGATCGAGACCTGGGTCGGGGCCTGGGCCAGGCTGGCGCCCGGGCTCGGGTCCGACGACTGGGGCAGGGCATGGGCGAACGCCACGCCGGCGAGGATCACCAGCGCGAGGACAGCCAGGACGGTCGAGCGAAAGGCCGCTCGACCGACCGCCTCCGCCACCCGGCCGGCGTGGCCCACGCCCCGGGCCCTCACGCGGGGCCGGGTCGCCGGCGAACCGTCAGGAAGAGGGCGACGGCCCCCAAGACGATGCCGATCGCCCCGACGAGGACGCCGACCTGCAGGGCCGTGCTCGCGTCGCTCTGGGCCGCCGCTGCGGCGGCGGACGCCGCGTCGGCCGCGGACTGCGCCGACTGGGCGGCCGCGACGGCGTCCTGGCCGGGAGCCACGCTCGCCGCGGGAGCCGCCGACGTCCGGGCGTCGATTCGATCGAGCCGGGTGACGATGTCCGAGATCGAGGGGAGCTTCGTCGGGAAGTCGACCGTGCTCGAGTCGACGACCGAGTTGAAGGTCGCGTCGCTCGACGTGGCCGTCTCGTCGACCGTCGTTCCGTGGATCGCGCCCGTGAGATGGAACGTGTAGTCGCCCGGCACGGTCGGCGTGATCGAGGCCTCGTAGTCGCCCGGGATGCCGAGCCCGGTGTCGCTGTCGAACGCGTTGTCCAGGGACAGCGCGGACGACGACTGCCCGGAGACGCTCACGACCACCGTCAGATCGCCGTCCGGGATGTCCGTGACGGGCGCGCCCTTGGCGTCCTTGACGATCACCTGGACGGCGTTCGCGGCGCCGACGTAGGTGGGCTCGTGCGCCCAGCCAAGCGCGACGCTGTAGGAGCCGAAGCTCTTCACGATGTGCGCCTCGGCGGTGCCGACGACGAGCATCGCGAGGAGCGAGGCGGCGGCGACCGCGGTCAACGGCGCGCCCGAACGAAATCGCAATCGATGGGTCATCTGCTGATCTCCAGCTGAACCGGGCCGCGATACCGCGGCGCAGGCGGGACGAGGCGGGCGCGCCCTGCGGGCGCGGGATATCAGGCCGCGAGCGCCCGCGGCGGTGCCCGCCCCGCGATCCGGTGCCCGGCGATCGCCGCGTGGCGGCGCTCGACCCAGGGCATGTTCGGACGCGCACCGACCGCCGCGGCACGCGCCGGACGGCGGCGGGCTGCCGCGATGCGCGCGATGAGCACGGCCCGGCGCCAGCGGTACAGGGCGTCGACCAGGGCCGCCACGCCGGCGACGATTCCGAAGAGCACCGCGATGCCCGCGATCCCGAGCGACCCCATGACGTCGAGCCCGGGCGCCGGCAGCCCCGCCGACGCTCGCTCGACGTTCTCGACGACGATGAACAGCGCGAGCGAGATCGGGAAGATGGCCAGCCAGGCGCGACGAAGCCCCTGGACCAGTGGACCGCGGCCCACCCGGGGTGCGGTGGACCGGCCGCCGTCGAGGCGCCGGGCCATCCGGGACAGCCAGGCAAGGCGCGCAAGGCCGGCGAAGGCGAGGGCTACCGCAAGCCCGGCGACGACGAGGACGGTCTCGTTCCAGGCGTTGCCGTGACCGGTCCGGGCGAGCACCGCCTGCCACGACGAGCCGAACGTGAGAAGGAAGGCGATGTCGTGGGCAAGCACGAGCGTGACTGCCGCCAGGAGGCCGAGCCGCGCCCGATCGCGCCAGGTCCGGTCGATCATCGGCGCACTGTACGCGAGGCCGCGGGGGAACGCTCTCGACACCGTGGCACGTTCGCGCGGACGGCGATGACTGCCAGGTAATCCTTGCGTGCAAGGAGCCCTTCATAGGTCACGAAGGGGAGCTTGACATGCGCTTCGGGGCGCCCTTACTCTGGCGACGAGCGCAGTCGCGCCGGCTGGCAATGGGGGGAATCGTGCTCGAGACGTTCGTCATTGGCCTGCGCGAAGGCCTGGAGGGGGCGCTCATCGTCGGCATCGTGGCCGCCTTCCTCCGCCAGCGGGGCCGCCCCGACGCGCTGCGCCTCATGTGGGCGGGCGTCGCGATCGCGATCGCGATCTGTCTCGCCGTCGCGGTGGCCCTCCAGCTCTGGTCGGCCAGCCTGCCGGAGGCGCAGCAGGACGGGCTCGAGACGGTGGTCGGAGCGGCGGCCGTGGTGATGGTCACCTACATGATCGTCTGGATGCGCCGCCATGCACGTGGAATGAAGCGCGACCTCGAGGATGCGGCCGCAACGGCCCTGGCCGCGGGCACCGCCTGGGCGCTCATCGGGATGGCCGTTTTCGCCGTGCTGCGCGAGGGGTTCGAGACGGCCGTGTTCCTGCTCGCCGCGTTCAACGCGAGCGGCTCTGCGCTCGCGGCCGGTATCGGCGCCTTGCTCGGGGTCGGCGTGGCGGCGGGCATCGGCTACGGGATCTACCGCGGCGGCGTCCGGCTCAACCTCGCCCGCTTCTTCCGCCTGACGGGGCTCGTGCTCGTGCTCGTCGCCGCCGGGCTCGTCGCAACGTCCTTCCACACGGCCCACGAGGCAGGCTGGATCAGCGCCGGCCAGGTCCAGGTGCTCGACCTGGGCTGGCTGATCCAGCCCGGCTCGACGGTCGCTGCGCTCCTGACCGGCGTCCTCGGCCTGCAGGCGCGCCCGGTCCAGATCGAGGTCGCCGGGTGGCTGCTCTACCTGGTGCCGATGGCGCTCTTCGTCGCCTGGCCGCAGACGCGAAGGTCCCCAGCCGGGCCGGTTCCCGATGGAACATCGATCACGGCGGAGGCGACCAACCGCTGAGGGCCGGAGCGCGCGCCGCCCGGGTCACCCGCCGGCGCCCTGCGGGTAGGAGCCCAGGACGCGTACGAGCGTCGTGACCGCGCCCAGCTCGGCCAGCGCGGCGCGGGTCGCGGGCGCCGCGGCATCGGCGTCCAGGTCCACCCAGAAGACGTAGTCCCACGGTCGATCGTGGGCGGGCCGCGACTCCAGGCTCGACAGGTTGAGCCCGTGCGCGGCGAACACGGCCAGGCAGCGCAGGAGCGTCCCCGGCTCGTTGCGAACGCCCAGCACCAGGGTGGTGCGCATGGCGCCGTCCGGCGCCGTCGCGCCCGGCGCCGACGCGGGGAGCTCGACCCCAGGAGCTGCCACGACCAGGAAGCGCGTCCGGTTCTCCGGGACGCTCTCGATTCCGTCGGCAAGGATCTGGAGCCCGAACCGGGCCGCGGCGCGCGGCGAGAGGACGGCCGCGGCTCCGCGCTCGCCCCGCTCGACGATCGACTTGCCCGCGCCGGCAGTGTTGTACGTGGTCAGCAGCGTCCAGGGCCGGGTCCGCAGGAATTCGTCTGCCTGGCCGAGCGCCTGGACGTGCGAGTAGACCCGCTCGACGGTGTCCAGCCGCTCGCCGGGCAGCGCCGCGAGGCACAGGTGGACCGGGACCACGACCTCGCCCCGGATCTCGAGCGAAAACTCGAGGAGCAGGTCGTAGTTCTCGCGGACCGTGCCGTTGACCAGGTTCTCGATGGGGACCACGCCGGCGGCGGCGTGTCGCGCCACGACGGCCTCGAAGACCGCGCGGAAGCCGCCCACGGCAAGCGTCGTGGTCGCGGGGCCGAAGTAGGCGTGGACCGCGTCCTCCGCGAACGCTCCCGGCTCGCCGGAGAAGGCCGCGAGCGGCGCGGAGCCTGCCGCCTCGGCGCGCGCGCCGCCTCCCGACGGGGCGCCGCGGCGCGACGGTGTGCTCGGCTCGTCGTCCGGTTCGTGGGCGTTCATCTCCCGGAGCATACGCGGCGAGCGATGCATCGGACGATCGACGAAACGGCCTCGCGCTCGGCGGCGCTCGGCTCCCGCGGGGCGGCCGTTCGACTGCCGCGGGGCGACGCGGGCGGGGGTTCGCCGAGGGCGGGTCGTCGGCCCAGGGCGTGCTGGACCGACTCCTACGGGTTGAACCAGTCCGCCGAATCGAGCGTCGCGTCGGCGTCGATCTCGGCGCGGGCGGCCGAACGCGCAGCCTGCGCGCGCACGCGGGCCAGCCGGTCGTTGCCGGCCGCCGCCATCGCGCCGGCCCAGGCGTCGTCGGCCAGGAGGGCGCGAAGCGCGGCGAGGTACGCATCGGCGCAGGCCGCCACCAGGTTGACGTGCCGCGCCGAGCCCGGGTAGCGGCCGGCGGCCCGCTCTCCCGACGCGCCGGCCGGCGGCTCGATCACGAGCTCCACGAGGGCATCGGCGGCCGCGGTCTCGCCGATCGCGTGGACGTCGAACGCCACCAGGCGCACTCGACCTCCCAGCACCTCCTCCAGCGCGGCATCGAGCGCGCCGAACAGGGCCCCGATCGCGCCCGCGCTCTCCGCGGTGCCCTCCCACTGGGAGTCGGCGGCCGCGAGGACCACCGCGGCCCGCGACCCGGCCGCGCGTTCGGAGCCGGAGCCCGTGGTCATGGTCCAGCGCCGGAGATGGAGGCCGCTGTCGGCCCGCCCGTCCGGGGCATCGGCCACCGGGCGCGGGGCGAGGCCGGGGTCGCTCATCGGGCGGCGCC
>CAZKXK010000137.1:0-6550 GCA_964556585.1 uncultured Anaerolineaceae bacterium | reverse complement strand
GGATCGCGTCCTTGGCCCGCGTGATCGCGGTCGAGAAGCCAATGCAGTACTCGGTCCCGCGCACGTCGTTGTCCATGGTCTTGGGAATCGCGATCACCTGGACGCCGGCGTCGGCGAGCACCTTGGAATACGACAGCGTGTCGTCGCCGCCGATGGAGATCAGCGTGTCTATCCCCAGCCGCTCGAGGTTCTCGAGGACGACAGGCGTGAAGTCGTAGATCCCGTCCGCCGCCTGCATCGCGGCCAGGCGGTCGGCAGCGACGAACTCGGGCAGGTTCCCCGCCCGCATGCGCTTCGGGTTCGTCCGCGACGAGTGGAGCGCCGTCCCACCGGTCCGGTCGATCGTCCGCGTGTTCGCCCGATCGAGCGGGCGGACGTAATCGGGATCCAGGTCCGCGCCCGGGCGCATGTGCGTGAGCGCCTCCCAGCCGCGGCGCAGGCCGAGCACGTCGTAACCGAGCTCGGTGGACCGGTAGACGACGCTCTTGATGACCGAGTTGAGGCCGGGGACGTCGCCCCCGCCGGTGAGGATGCCGATGCGGCGCGTAGTGGACATGGTGGAGCGCGCTCCTGAAGGGTGAGTCAGCGCCGCTCATGGTAGCCGGGTCGGCGCCTCGCTCGCGGGGGCCGGAGGTCACGACCGGCGCGGACGCCCCTCCCCTGGGCAGGCCGGCGTGGCCAGGTCGCGATCGCCGCGTCAGCCGCGGTGGTGGACCAGCTCCGCCTTGTGCCGGTGCTCCGGCAGCCGTGCCTCTCCGTGCCCGCCGCCGGAGAACGTGTGGATCGGCCGCGGCGGCGTCTCCGGGTCCGGCAGGAAGCGCTCCTCGATCTCCACGGGGATCGCCCGCTTGAGGAGGCGCTGGATCGCCCGGAGCAGGTCGACCTCGTCCGGGCAGGCAAGCGAGATGGCGATGCCGGAGGCGCCCGCGCGGCCGGTCCGACCGATACGATGGACGTAGTCCTCGGCCTTGACGGGCAGCTCGAAGTTCACGACCACCGGGAGGTCCTCGATGTCGAGCCCGCGGGAGGCCACGTCGGTCGCCACCAGGACGCGGACCGCGCCCGTCTTGAAGTCCTGGAGGGCGCGCAGCCGTTCGGCCTGGGTCCGGTCCGAGTGGATCGCGGTCGCGGCCACGCCATGCCGGTCCAGGTCCGAGGCGAGCCGGCGCGCCGCGACCTTCGTTCGCGTGAACACGAGCACCTGGCGCAGGTCGTGGGTCCGGACGATGTGCTCCAGGAGATCCGCCTTCCGCTCCCGGTCCACCGGGTAGAGCACCTGGCGGACCAGCTGCGGCGGCGCGTTGCGGCGCGCGACCTCCAGGGTGGCTGGGTCGGTCAGGAACTCGCGGGCGAGCCGCCGGATCTCGTCGGAGAACGTGGCCGAGAAGAGCAGCGTCTGCTTCCGGTTGGGCATCAGGGCGAGGATTCGGCGGATGTCCGGGATGAAACCCATGTCCAGCATGCGGTCGCCCTCGTCGAGGACGAGGATCTCCACCTGGCCGAGGTTTGCCGCGCGCTGGCCGACCAGGTCAAGGAGGCGACCCGGCGTCGCGATCAGCAGCTCCACCCCGGTGCGAAGCTCCTTGATCTGCGGGTCCAGGGGCACGCCTCCGTAGACGACCGTGCTGCGCAGTGGCACGTGGCGGCCGTAGGCTTCGGCCATCTCGTTGACCTGGATCGCGAGCTCGCGGGTGGGCGCCAGCACGAGCGCGCGCACGGGGTGGCGCGCGGGAGAGAAGGACGTGTTCGCGTACGGTTTCAGCCGCTCGAAGATCGGCAGCACGAACGCCGCGGTCTTGCCGGTCCCGGTCTGGGCGGCGCCCATGAGGTCGCGACCCGCAAGGACGAGCGGGATCGCCTGGGCCTGGATGGGCGTTGGCGTCGTATAGCCGGAATCGGCTACCGCGCGGAGGAGTTCGGCCGACAGGCCGAGCGATTCGAAGGTCACGTCCCTGCAGCATACTGGAACGGACGCCAAGACCTCGCGCCAGGAGGACCAGGATGGCCAGGACGAAACCGCAGGGGGAGAGGGCACGCCCGACGGTTGGCCGCAACCGACGCCCGGAGCGGGATGCGCTGGACATCCCGGCGGCGGCGCTCGACACCAGGCCGGCGCCGGATCCGGAGGTCATGCGCACCGACGGGCCGTCCCGCAAGCAGTACGAGGCCGAGCTCCGCCGCCTGGACGTCGAGCTGGTCAAGTGGGAGGAGTGGATCAAGGCGCGCGGCCTCAAGGTCGTGGTCATCTTCGAGGGTCGGGACGCGGCCGGCAAGGGCGGCGCGATCAAGCGGATCATGGAACCCCTGAACCCCCGCTTCGCGCGCGTCGTGGCCCTTCCGGCGCCCACCGAGCGCGAGCGGACCCAGTGGTACTTCCAGCGCTACGTCGTCCACCTGCCGGCCGCCGGCGAGATCGTGCTCCTCGACCGCAGCTGGTACAACCGGGCCGGCGTGGAGCGGGTCATGGGCTTCTGCACCGAGGACGAGTACCAGGAGTTCCTGCGCTCCTGCCCCGAGTTCGAGCGGATGCTCGTGCGCAGCGGGATCATCCTCATCAAGTACTGGTTCAGCGTCTCGGACGCGGAGCAGGAGCGTCGCTTCCAGGATCGCCTGGACGACCCGACGAAGCGCTGGAAGCTGTCGCCCATGGACGTCGAGAGCCGCGCCCGATGGCTCGACTACTCGAAGGCGAAGGACGAGATGTTCGCCCACACGGACTTCAAGCAGGCCCCCTGGTGGGTGGTCCGGAGCGACGACAAGAAGCGTGCCCGGCTGAACGTGATCAGCCACCTCCTGGGCCAGATCCCGTACGAGGACCTGACGCCCGAGCCGATCGTCCTTCCGCCGCGCCAGAGGGACACGGGGTACGTCCGCCCGCCGATGAGCGACCAGACGTTCATTCCCGAACCGTTCTGAGCCCGGCGTCGACCCTGCTGTTCCGGTGGAACCACGCCGCGAGGACGACGAGATTCAGCGCTCCACGGCGCTGACGGCCTGCGGCCGGCTTCTCGGCTCGATCGGCCTGCTCATCCTGGTCGTGCTGCTCCCCGCGACGTTCCTGGTGGTTGCCGGAACGCTGGGGCTCATCAGCTCGCCGGGCTGGGCCGGCGACAACACGACGGCGTTCGGGTTCTTCCTCGTCGTCGTGCCGGCCGGGATCGCGGTCGCCACGCTCCACTTCCTGCTGGGCGGCCTGATCCTGGCCCGGCGGTTCTGGTCCCTGCTCGTGACGGTGCTCCTGGTCCTCGCCGTGGTCACGCTGTTCCCGCTCGGCCTCGACATCAGCTGGCCGTTTCTCAGCCTGACCATCCTCTACAGCGCGAGCCTCCTGCTCACGATCGCGCGACAGGCGGAGTTCGGGTGAGCGGTCGCGGCACGCCGGCTCTCGCCGCCCTGGCGGCCGCGGGCATCGCGCACGTGGTCCACGAGTACGCGCCCCCGGAGCCGGCAGCCGGACGCGATGGGCGGCCGCACTACGGGCTCGACGCCGCGGCCGCGATCGGTGTCGAGCCAGCGCGCATCTTCAAGACGCTCGTGGTGAGCGTGGACGGCCGGCTCGTGGTCGGCGTCGTGCCGGTCGCCGGCGAGCTCGACCTCAAGGCGCTCGCGGGTGCCGCGGGCGGTCGCCGCGCGGAGCTCGCGGACCCCGCCGTCGCCGAGCGCGCGAGCGGCTCGGTGGTCGGCGGCATCAGCCCCCTCGGGCACCGCCGGCCGATGCCCGTCTACCTGGACTCGGGCGCCGCGGCATTCGCGACGATCTACGTGAGCGGCGGGCGGCGCGGGTTGCAGGTGGAGCTGGCCCCCGGCGACCTGGTCCGGCTGGCCGGCGCGACGATGGCCCCGATCGCGCGACCGCGCTGACCGGGCTCGAGTCGGCGCGCGAGCGACCGGCCGCCGGGAGACCCGTTGCCCCGTCTCCTCCCCCGGATCAGCCGACCGTCACCTGGCCCACGCCGCCGCGGACGGCGATCTCGACGCGGTTCGGGTTCGATCCGAAGTCCGGCGACGCCCAGGCCGACCCGTCCGGCGTGCGTGGGAATCGCGCCGTGTCGACATCCGTCGTGCCGATCGCCATGGCGCTCGTGATCCGCGCCGCCACGCCCGCCGGGACCCGGAACCGCAGCTGGGCGGCGCCGCTCTCGGCGTCCACGCGCGTGACGCCGATCGCCGGCAGCGTCACCCGCGATTGGGCCGCCCCGGTCCGGAGACGGAGGTCCGTGACGCGCAGGCTGCCCAGGTCGAGCTCGTTGTCCGACGCGCCGGTCTCCAGCTCCAGGCGGAGCGGCACCTCGGCCGTGAGGCCGATGCGCCAGGCGAAGGGCGGGCGACCCCAGCTCCAGCTCCAGGGGCCGGAGTGGGGCGTGGCGAGCCGGACGCGACCGGGTCCGGCGGGCGTGGCGTCGACCCCGCCCTCGAAGGTCCCGTCGACCAGCCGACCGCTGGCCGCGGGGCCGACCAGCAACCTGCCCGCGCCGAACGCGATGCGGACCTCGGCATCCGCGGCTCCGTCGAGCGGCAGGTCCAGGACCTGGGGCGCGCCCCCGGCGCCCGGCTGTCCCGCCCGAACACCCGGGCCGGTCCCACCGCCCGCCGTCCAGGCCGTCGGCCAGGGTGGCGGGGATGCCGGCCACGGCCGCCGTCGCCAGGGGCCCGGGACGAACGCTCCGACGACGACCGCGGCCCCGATGCCCATGATCACGACCGGGATGGTGACGTCCGTCAGGTTGCCGAAGCGGCTGCCGTCGAGATGGAGGACGCCCTCGAAGAAGAGGAAGCCCACCAGGAACAGCACGATGCCGGTGATGAGCGACGCGAGCCCACCCCACGCGACCTCGCCGTGCCGCGTCAGCGCGCCGTGGAGGAGCAGACCGGCACCGACGCCGCCGGGCGCGACGAGCGCCCACGCGTATGCCCAGCTCGCGTACGTTCCGGTCGCATCCTGGACCGCGAGCACCGCGCCGACCGCCGTCACGATGCCGCCGACGACCGCCAGTCCCGATCCTGCCGGCTCGGGGACCGCGAACGCCGCGAGCAGCAGGACCAGGCCGGGCAGGATCACCCAGGCGGGCCAGCCGATCTCCAGGCCGGTCTCGCGGACGGCGAGCGCGCCCGCACCCAGGACGATGAGCAGCGCGCCGACCAGCAGGCCGCCCCGCGAGGTGCCCGACCTTCCCATTCAGTCCTTCCTCCATCCCCGGCCGGTCATCCCGGTCTTGCCTGCTCAGGGCGCGTCGGCAGCGCGGAGCGCGGAGGCGATCTCCAGCGCCCAGCCCCGGACTCTCGGCAGGTCTCGCCAATCACCCTCGAGGCCCGCCTGCGCCATGATTGCCATCGCGAAGCTGTCCTGCTGGGCGTCGACCCGCCCACCGAACATCGCCCGCCCGCGCACGCCGATCTCGTCCGCCAGCCGATCGACGACCGCGGGCTGGGGCACCGTCTCGGGATGGCGCGTTGACCTGCCGTCACCGACCGGACCGCTGCTGAACAACCAGACGCGCCGTCCCGTGAGCAGGTCGCGCTCCCGCCGGATCAGCTCGAGGGCGGGGCGTTCCCATTGGGCCATGTAGACCGCGCTGCCGAGGATGACCGCCCCGTATGGCTCCGTCGTCGCAACCTCGCCCGCGGCGCGGAGGTCCACGCTGAACCCGGCGTCCCGGAGCGCCGCGGCAATCTCGGACGCCATCTCCTCGGTGCCGTGATGCCGGCTGGCATAGGCGACGAGGATCGGTCGAGTGAGCATCCGGCGCAGCCTCCCGGCGGTGACCCCCGGCGAGGATGGAGTTCCGCGGACGCCGGGAGAAGGGACCTCCGGCCCCACGGGAAGGGGCCGGGCGGCCGAAATGCGGCGCGCGGGCGGCGCGGCGTACCATCCGGGGATGACGACGCACCTGCCTGCCTCGCTTCCCTTCACCGGTGACCCCGCGGCCGACGCGCTCCTGGCCAGCGACCCGCTGGCCCTCCTCATCGGGTTCGTGCTGGATCAGCAGGTCACCGTCCAGAAGGCCTTTGCCGGCCCTGCCGAGCTGCGGCGACGGCTCGGAACGCTCGATGCTGCAGCGCTCGCAGCCACGGATCCCGCGGCCTTCGCCGCGGCATTCACGGACCGCCCGGCCCTCCACCGCTTCCCCGGCGCCATGGCGGCCCGCGTGCAGGAGCTGTGCGCGGTGGTCGCCCGCGACTACGCGGGCGACGCGAGCCGCCTCTGGACCGGGGCACGGGACGCCGCTGACCTCGAGCGGCGCCTGCGCGCGCTGCCGGGGATCGGCGAGATCAAGGCCCGGACGCTGGTGGCGCTCCTCGCGCGGCGTTTCGCGGTCAGGCCGCCAGGGTGGGAAGCGCTGGCACCGGATCACCCGACGCTCGCGGACGTCGACTCGGCCGAGGAACTTGCCCGGTACCAGGAGCAGAAGCGCGCCTACAAGGCGAGCCACCGGGCCCCGGGTCGCGCGTAGGCGGGGCGCGCCGCGTCCCTACCGGTCCGGGGCCACGCCCACCAGCGTTCGCAGCAGGTGCTCCAGCGTGGCAGCGGGATCCGCTGTCAGGCCGGCAT
>CAZKXK010000136.1:0-6595 GCA_964556585.1 uncultured Anaerolineaceae bacterium | reverse complement strand
GCAGGCGAGGTGGTAGCCGCCGAGGCCCTTGACCGCGACGATCCTGCCGGCCCGGAGGTCCGCAGCGGCGGCCGCCAAAGCCGCCTCCTCGTGCGCTTCCGGTGCCGGCGCCTCGGTCCTGCGGTAGGCGAGCCGCGGTCCGCAGCGTGGGCAGGCCACCGGCTCGGCGTGGAAGCGGCGGTTGCCCGGGTCGGCGTACTCGGCGGCGCAGGCCTCGCAGAGCGGGAACGCGCGCATCGTGGTCTGGGCGCGGTCGTAGGGCAGCTCATCGATGATCGTCGCCCGCGGACCGCAGTTCGTGCAGTTGGTGAACGGGTAGCGATAGCGCCGGTCGGCCGGGTCGCCGACCTCCGCGAGGCACTCGTCGCACGTCGCGATGTCCGGCGGGAACAGCCGGTCCGAGGCTGCCGCGCTTCGGCTCGCCTCGATCACGAAGGTGCCCGCGAGGCCCGGCTCGGCGCCCGGATCCAGCGCCCGCGCCGTCACCCGCTCGACGCGGGCCCGGGGCGGGGCGTCCGTCCGGAGGCGCCGGGCGAAGGCGTCGAGGGCGGCACCCATCCCGGTGGCGTCGATCTCCACCCGGCCGGCCGCGTTGCGGACGCGGCCGGAAAGGCCGAGCTCGGTCGCCAGGCGCCACACGAACGGCCGGAACCCGACCCCCTGGACCACGCCCTCGACGATGAGGCTCCGGGTCACGCGCCGCTCCGCCCGGCCGCCGGATGGCGTGCGGGAGCCTGCACCTCGGTCCCTGACTGGTGCGTCCATGCGCATAGGATGGCCCGTTCCGCGCGATCGGCGGACGTGCCGAAGGTCCCTCGAACGGCAGCCATCGGGGGGCGCGATGGCGGCCGGGCGTGTTCGTGACCGCCGACTCTGGCACCGCCGGCGGCCGGGCGCCATGCCGGGGAAGCACGCGGGACCCCGCGTCGACGGGCCCCGCGGCTCTCGAGGAGGCGCCGCCCGGATTCCCCCGGACGACCGGGTGGTCCTCGTGGGCCCGGGACCCGTGCGGGAGCGGCTCGCCGGCGAGATCCGGGTCACCGACCTGCGGGCCCGGCGCACACGTTCGATCGAATCGCGCCCGGCGGGCCGGCTGACGGAGCGGCAGCTCCGGGCCAGCTGCGCCTCCTCGCGGGTGCCGCCCCGGAGCGCCGCGGGACGGAGGCGGACGGGACGGGCTGAGGGGCCTTTCGGCCCCCGTCCCCATCGGCGGGGATGGGGCCGTTTCGATACCGTATCGCAACCGTTCGGCCCTAGCCCGCCGCTCGGCGCGGACGGAGGCTCGAGGCCACAGAGTCAGGCAGGAGGTTCGACCGGGATGATCGCCGTCGCACAGGACTCCCTCGCGTTACCGGGCGCGGAGCTGCCGGCCTCCGCCGGCTCCGCGCCCGGGACCTGGAGCCCACTTCACATCGCCACTGATCGCTGCAAGGGGTGCAGCCTCTGCATCGGGGCGTGCACCAAGGGAGCGCTGGCCCTGGACGAGACGCGCGTGAACGTCCTCGGCTACCACCCGATCCGGCTCATCGACCCGGCCGCCTGCACGAGCTGTGCGCTCTGTGCGCGGGTCTGTCCGGATTCCGTCTTCACCGTCTTCGCCGCACCGAAGCCGCCCCGGGGGACCCCGCGATGACCACTGCCACGATCCCGCCGGCCACCCTCCATCACGGCCACCGCGTGCTCATGAAGGGCAACGAGGCGATGGCGGAGGCCGCGATCCGGGCCGGCTGCGACGCGTACTTCGGCTACCCGATCACGCCCCAGGCCGAGCTTCTGGAGTGGATGGCCCGCCGGATGCCCGAGGAGGGCCGCCCGTTCGTCCAGGCCGAGTCCGAGCTCGGCGCGATCAACATGGCGCTCGGGGCGGCCGCGACCGGTGCCCGCGTGCTCGTCTCGTCCTCGTCGCCGGGGATCAGCCTGATGGCCGAAGCGATGAGCTACATGGCCGGCGCCGAGATCCCGATGGTCCTCGTCAACGTCATGCGCGGCGGGCCGGGCCTGGGCGGCATCGGACCCAGCCAGGCGGACTACTTCCAGGCCACCAAGGGGCATGGGCACGGCGACTACCGCGTCCCGGTCCTCGCGCCGTCCTCGATCGGCGAGGCGATGGCGCTCATGGCGGACGCGTTCGAGCTCGCCGAGCGATATCGCACGCCGGTCTTCATCCTCGCCGACGGCACGCTGGGCCAGGCGATGGAGCCGGTGGAGCTCCACTTCCGCGAGCCGGCCCGCGCCGCGGACGGCTGGTCCGTGCGCGGTGCAGACGGCCGGCAGCCCCGGGTCGTCAAGTCGATGCACCTCGAGCCGGAAGACCTCGAGCAGCACAACCTGCACCTCCAGGCCAAGTTCGCGGAGATCTCCGCGCGCGAGGTCCGCTGGGCAGGCGAGAACCTCGAGGGCGCGGACCTGGTGATCGTGGCCTACGGGACGGCCGCGCGCGTCGCGCGAACGGCGATCGCCCGCGCTCGCGCCGAGGGGCTGCGGGCCGGGCTCTTCCGCCCGATCACGCTGTGGCCGTTCCCGTCCGCAGCGCTGGCGGAGGTTGCCGCGCGCGCGCGCGGCCTCCTGACCGTCGAGCTCTCGGCCGGCCAGATGGTCGAGGACGTTCGCCTCGCAGTCGAGGGTCGAACGCCGGTGGCGTTCGAGGGCCGCACCGGCGGCATGATCCCGACACCCGGCGAGGTCGTGGACGCGCTGCGGCGCCTCCACGACGCGACGACTGCCCAGCCGGCCGGGGCCACGATGGAGGTCCGGCCATGACGACCGTCGCCCCGGCGGGCGCCCGCATCATCTTCGATCGGCCGGAGCTGCTGGTCGATCGGAGCACCCACTACTGTCCCGGCTGCGGCCACGGGGTCGTCCACCGGCTCATCGCGGAGGTCCTGGGCGAGCTCGGGCTGGGGTCCAGGACCATTGCCGTGGCCCCGGTCGGCTGCGCCGTCTTCGCCTACGACTACATCGGCGTGGACTTCGTCGAGGCACCGCACGGCCGCGCGCCCGCGGTCGCGACCGGCATCCGGCGCGTCCGGCCGGATGCCTTCGTGCTCACGTACCAGGGCGACGGCGACCTGGCCGCGATCGGCACCGCGGAGATCATCCATGCCGCGGGCCGTGGCGAGCTGCTGACCGCGGTCTTCGTCAACAACGGGATCTACGGGATGACCGGGGGCCAGATGGCCCCGACCACGCTCCTCGGGCAGCGCTCGACATCGTCGCCGGGCGGGCGCGAGGCCGCGTTCCACGGCTACCCGATCCCGATGACCGAGATGCTGGCGATCATGCCGGGCGTGGCCTATGCGGCGCGCGGCTCCGTCGCCGACGCGCCGGCGATCGGCCGGACGAAGCAGTACCTGCGTCGCGCCTGCGAGGTCCAGCTCGAGGGCCGGGGATTTGCGATCGTCGAGGTCATCAGCAACTGTCCGGTCGGCTGGGGCATGACCCCCACCGAGTCGATCGAGCGGCTCCGTGACGTGGTGGCGAAGCAGTATCGCCCCGGCGTCATCGTGGACCGGACCCGGGAGGGCTGATCGATGGAGCGCTCGGTGATCTTCGCCGGCTTCGGCGGCCAGGGCCTGCTCTTCGCGGGCCAGGTCCTGGCCCGGGCGGCGATGAACGAGGACCGCGAGGTCCTGTGGATCCCCACCTACGGACCGGAGATGCGGGGCGGCACGGCGGCGTGCACCGTCATCGTGGGCGACGAGCCCATCGGCTCGCCCGTCGTGGATGCCGCCTGGGCCGCGGTCGTGCTGAACCCGCCCTCGCTCGCCAAGTTCGGACCGCTGGTCGCCCCGGGCGGCACGCTGATCGTGAACGCCACCCTGGTGGAGGCCGAGTCCGGCCGGTCGGACATCGACGAGCTGCGGGTCCCCTGCACCCGCCTCGCCCGCGACGCCGGCGACGATCGGCTGGTCAGCGTCGCGGCGCTCGGCGCCCTGGTCGGACGGACCGGCTTGGTTGGCCCCGACGCCGTGACCGCCGCGCTCCGCGAGATCCTCGGTCGCAAGCACGCGGACGCGCTCGAAGCGGACCTCGCGGTCTTCGAGGGAGGGCTCGCGTTCGGGCGGGCCGCGAACACGACAGGGGAACAGCTGGCGGCGGCGAGCGCGGCCGGCTGACCGGCGCCCGGCGGGTCGCGCTCGGGCAGATCCCAGTGCCGGGAACAACGAACGAGCGGCCAAGGGGTCCGGGCCCCGCGGCCGCTCGACGTTTCCTCGCCCGTCGACGGGACGACGCCCCGCCGCCGGCTCTCAGGCGGTGGTCAGGTCCCGGGAGGCCGACCACGAGCGGAGCGTCCGCATGTAGTTGGCGCGCTCGTAGGCCGAGGGATCCTCCACCGCGGCCGAGCTCGCGCTGCCGCGGAGCTGGCTGACCGACTCGTACTCGTGCTCGACCATCCAGGCGCGCAGGCTCGCCTCGACCGTGCGGATCTTGTCGGGGCCGTTGCGGAGGATTGCCGAGGTCATCATCGCCACGTCGGCGCCCACCATCAGCGCCTTGACGACGTCGGTCGCGGAGCCGATGCCGGAGGTCGCGGCGAGCGCCACGTCCGGGCCGAGCTCGGGTCGCAGGATCGCGATCCAGCGGAGCGGGAGGCGAAGCTCCCAGGGCTGGCTCAGCTCGAGCCGGGCCACCACGTCGAGCGTGTCGAGGTCCAGGTCGGGCTGATAGAAGCGGTTGAACAGGACGAGCCCGTCGGCACCCGCATCCACGGCGTGGCGCGCGACGTTCGCCATCGACGAGTAGTAGGGGCTGAGCTTGACTGCCACCGGGATCGTGACGGACGTGCGGACCGCCCCGATCAGGGCGAGGTCGGCCGCCTCGACGTCGGCGGAGGTCCGGCCGGGGTTCGCGGCGACGTGATACAGGTTGAGCTCGAGGGCGTCGGCGCCGGCATCCTGCATGAGCCTGGCGTAGCGGACCCAGCCACCCTGGGTCGTGGCGTTGAGGCTGGCGATCACCGGGATGCCCGACTGGGCCTTGATCTGCCGGAGCCGGGCCAGGTAGCGGTCCCCCACGCCGGCGAACGACTGGATGGCCGGGAAGTAGTCCAGCGCCTCCGCGAAGCTGTCCGTGCCGGCCTCCAGCGACCGATTGATCTCCAGCTCCTCGAAGACGATCTCCTCCTCGAAGAGTGACGGAAGGACGATCGCTGCCGCGCCCGCCTGCTCGAGCAGGCGGGCGGAGGCGAGCTCGCCCGTGAGCGGCGACGGCGAGGCGACGATCGGCGTGCGCAGGTCGAGGCCGAGGTAGCGGGTGCGCAGATCGACGGTCATTCGACATCTCCCTTCTCACCGGCAGCGGAGTCAGCCATCATCGGCTCCGCCGTCACGTCGTCCGGCGTGCCTCCCGCGATCGCGGTCACGGAGTCGGCACCTGGGGTGAGCTCCGCCTGGTTGCCGGGTTGCATGGGGGGCAGGTGCGGCACGCTGCGGTGCATCGCCGCGAGCTGCTCGTAGTAGCGCCAGCGCTCGTCGACGTCCGCCTGCGCAAGCTGCGCAAGCTCGGCCGCCCGCTCCGGCTGGGTGCGAGCGAGGATCGCGAAGCGGGTCTCGCCGGCCACGAACTCGCTGATGGGCATCGACGGCGCGGTGGAGTCGAGCTTGAAGGGTTGGCCGGACTCGGCGTCGCTGGGATGGAACCGGTAGAGCGGCCAGTAGCCGCTCTTGACGGCGTTCTTCTGGTGGGACATCGACTTGCCCATGTCGATCCCGTGGGCGATGCAGGTGCTGTAGGCGATGACCAGGGACGGCCCCGGCCAGGCGTCCGCCTCGAGCAGCGCCTTGGCAGCCTGCGCGTCGTTGCCGCCCATCGAGATCTGGGCCACGTAGACGTCGCCGTAGGCCCGGGCGACCGCACCGAGGTCCTTCTTGCCGCGGGACTTGCCGGCGGCAGCGAACTTGGCGACCGCCCCGCGCGGGGTGGCCTTCGAGGCCTGGCCACCGGTGTTGGAGTAGACCTCCGTGTCGAGGACCAGGACGTTGACGTTCCGGCCCGAGCTCAGGACGTGGTCGAGGCCGCCGTAGCCGATGTCGTAGGCCCAGCCATCCCCGCCCACGATCCAGACGCCCTTGCGGACGAGGTCGTTGGCGAGCGCCAGCAGGTGCCGCGCGTCGGAGCCGGACTCGCCGTCCAGCCTGCCGAGGGCTTCGCGCAGTCGCACGATCCGCGCGCGCTGCGCCTCGATCCCCGGCTCGGTCTCCTGGTCGGCCTCGAGGATGTCGCGGACAAGGTCGAGTCCGATGGCCGGCGCGAGCTTCGTGACCAGCCGTCGAGCCTGGTCGTTCTGGGCGTCCAGCGCCAGCCGCATGCCCAGGCCGAACTCGGCGTTGTCCTCGAAGAGGGAGTTGTTCCAGGCCGGACCGCGACCCTGAGCGTTGACCGTCCAGGGAGTGGTCGGGAGGTTGGCGCCGTAGATCGAGGAGCAGCCCGTGGCGTTGGCCACGATCAACCGGTCGCCGAACAGCTGGGAGATGAGCTTGAGGTAGGGCGTCTCGCCGCAGCCGTTGCAGGCGAGCGAGAACTCGAACAGGGGCTCGAGGACCTGGGCGCCCTTGACGGTGTCGTGGGCGATCAGGCTTCGGTCGAGCGGCGCGAT
>CAZKXK010000135.1:0-6596 GCA_964556585.1 uncultured Anaerolineaceae bacterium | reverse complement strand
ACCCACCAGCCGGTGATCGCGTCACGGCGCATCTCGAAGATCCCGGGCGGAATCACGAAGCTCCCGCCTGGGCGAGCGTGGGCGCCGGCGCGGCGATCGCGGGGGGTGGCATGCCGAGCTCGTCGACGAGTCGATCGATGGCCCGGCGCTCCCCCGCGGCGCCCGCACGGGGCGGCAGGTCGCCGGCAAGGACGAACCCCAGTCGACGCGCGAGCGCCGTTGCGAACACCGCGGCCGCGGCGGCCACGCTCGCCGTGTCCGGCGGACCATCCGCGTCGGCGCCCGGGATGCCGGCGCGGGCTCGCTCGCGGGCCAGCGAGGTCGTCCGGAGCCACGGCATCCCGCAGGGGTCGATCAGCTCGAAGTCGGCGAGATTCGTGGTCACGTTCAGGGCGATGCCGTGGTACGTCACGCCGCGAGCAACGCGGATCCCGAGGGACCCGATCTTGCGCGGCAGGACCCCGCCTGCCTCCACCCAGCAGCCTGGGTGGCCCTCCCGCTGGCCGGCCACGATCCCGGCCGCCGCGCACGTGTCGGCCATCGCCGCCTCGAGGGCCTCCACGTAGGCGCGCACGCCGAGCGGACGCCGGACCCCGACCGGGGCGGCTGGCACCCCGGCGGCATCGGGCGAGAGGAGGGCCACGATCGGGTACGCGACCAGCTGACCGGGACCGTGGTAGGTGACCTCGCCGCCGCGCTCCACGCGGACGACCTCGATGCCGCGTGCGGCCAGCAGCTCCGGGGGCGCCAGGACATGCGCCTGCAGCGCGTTGCGGCCGAGCGTGAGGACCGCATCGTGCTCGAGCAGGAGGAGCTGGTCTTCTCGGAGCGCGCCCGCGGCGCGCGCACCGGCGAGCGTCCGCTGCAACGCCCAGGCCTCCCGGTAGGCGACCCGGCCCAGCCAGCGGGCGCGCAGGAGCCGGGGCGGCGCCTGCTCCTCCACGATCACGCGCTCCATATGCTCACGATACCAGCGGGGTGTGCACGCGCAATTCGGCTGGCGCACGGCCAAGCCGCCACCCGCGCGATCCCCGGACGCTCAATCCGTCGCGGGCTGCTCGACCGCATCCAGCACGAACAGGCGCGCCTGGAAGTCACCCCGTGCCGCCGTCTCCGGCCGCGTGGCGACGATCAGGATTCCCGCGCGCATCAGGTCATCCCCGCCGCGCTCGACGGCGTTCCGGGCCGCCATCGAATCGTCGCCCGGCGGCCAGGCCGTGACGCGATAGCGGGCCGCCGGGTCGAGCCCCCGCAGCGGGATCCGGTCGGACCCCGGCTGGGGGCGATTGAGGATCCGGTACCAGCCCACGACCGCGTGGCGGGCGTCCTCGGCAACGGTCATCCACGCGACGTCGTTGCCGTCCCCCTCGAACGGGCTCCGCAGGCGCAGGAACCGCCCGCGCTGGAACAGCTCGCGGTGCGCCTTGTAGAAGGCCACCTGGCCGGCGATCTCGCGGCGCTCGTCGGGAGACAGGGCCGCCGGGTCGAGCTCGTAGCCGAAGACGCCGAAGAAGGCGACGGCCGCCCGCGTGGCGAGCGGCGTGACCCGGCCGACCTGGTGGTTCGGCACGGCCGCGACGTGCGCGCCCATGGAGCTGAGCGGGTAGACGAGCGACGTGCCCCACTGGATCCGAAGGCGCTCCACCGCGTCGGTGTCGTCGCTCGTCCAGGCCTGGGGAGCGAAGGCGAGCAACCCCGGGTCGAAGCGGCCACCCCCGCCCGCGCACGACTCGAACAGGATCTCGGGGAACTCGCGGGTCAGCCGGTCGTAGAGGTCGTAGAGGCCGAGGACGTAGCGGTGGAAGAACTCCCCCTGTCGATCGGCGGGCAGGGCGAGGCTGAACGGCTCGGTGATGTTCCGGTTGTAGTCCCACTTGACGTAGCTGATCGGCGCGCTGCGCAGCACGTCGCGGATCGCGCCGAACACGTGGTCGACGATCTCGGGGCGCGACATGTCGAGCACGAGCTGGCTCCGGCTCTCGGTGCGCGGCCGGCCGGGGACGCCGATCGCCCAATCCGGGTGAGCGGTGAAGAGCCGGCTCCGGGGGCTCACCATCTCCGGCTCGATCCACAGGCCGAAGCGCATTCCCAGCGCCTCCACCCCCCGGGCCAGGCCGTCGAGCCCGTCCGGGAGCTTGCGGCGGTCGACGACCCAGTCGCCGAGCGAGCTCGTGTCGGCGTCGCGTTCGCCGAACCACCCGTCGTCGAGCACGAACAGCTCGATGCCCATGTCGCGGGCAGCGGTCGCCATCTCGAGCATCCGGCTCGCCCGCACGTCGAAATAGGCGCCTTCCCAGCTGTTGAGCAGGATCGGCCGCGGGCGGTCGCGCCAGACGCCGCGGGCGAGCCGTTCGCGGTAGAGGTGGTGGTAGGCGTCGCTCAGGCCGCCCAGGCCGGTCTCCGACCAGGCCAGCACCGCCTACGGGGTGGCGAACTCGCCGCCGGGCTCGAGCGTCCAGGCGAAGCCCTCCGGCTCGATGCCCAGCCGCAGGCGCGTCGTCCCGAACGGATCGACCTCGGCCTCGGCACGGAAATTGCCCGAGTAGACGAGGCTGAACCCGAGCGCGGTGCCGCGGTCCTCGGTGGTGCCGGGTCGCACGAGCGCCACGAACGGGTTGGCCTCGTGGCTCGACGCACCGCGTCCGCTCGTCACCGCCACCCGGCCGGGCGCCAGCGCTCCCCGGACGACATGCCGCTCCCGCGCCCACGTGCCGGGCAGCTGGAGCAGGTCCCAGCGGGAATCCGGGAGGTCGAGCGACGCGCTCATCGCGCAGCGGAGCGTGACCCGCGCCGTCCCGGCGTTCCGGATCCGGACGCTCCGTGCGACCACCGGCTGGTCCGCGAAGATCGTGTAGAGCAGCCGGACCTCGACGCCGCCGGCCGCCTCGACGAGCAGGATCTCGGCGCTCTCGGCCTCGTCCGGGCGCTCGACGTAGGTCGACGGGAGCCCCGGGATCGCCGGCTTGCCCGCGCTGATCCGGTGGCCGGCACAGGCGAGATGGAGGACGCTCGACCCGTCGGCGTGCTCGACCGACAGCGCGGGGACGCGGAAATCCCCCGTTCCGCCGGTCGGGTACTCGAGGGCAACGAACTCGGTCTGGCGGTCGGAGAAGCTCTCGGAGAGGGCCGGCCCGAGATGCGCGTACGAACGCCCGGGCGCGAGCGCCGGGCCGAAGTAGACCTGGGCGAGCGAGCCATCGTCGAGCACCCGGACGACGTAGCTGATCAAACCGTTGTGAAGGTGCAGCTCGTTCGTCGCGCCGTTCCAGGTTGCCGTCATGGCAGCGTTCGCAGCCTCCTCTGGCTGAATCGAGTGTTTCATCGCCGGGGAAACCGAAAGGAAGTGTGATCCGTCGGAAGCGTCGCGAATCAGGCGCGTAACCGCGTCACCGAGGTTGTAGTCTAGCCCCGTTCGACTGGCTGGACCCCAATTCCAGCCCGTGTTTGGAGGAGAGGCTCATGGGCAGTTTGGCTGCGCCCTGGCGCAGGAGCGGGCTCGTCACGCTGGCGACGCTCGCGATCATCGTTTCGGCGTGCAGTGGCAGCGCCACGCCGGCTCCCGCGGCGTCGGCCGCTGCCGCCTCCCCGGGCGGACTCCCGGCCGCGTCGGGCACCACCACGCTCGGCTCCAACGAGAGCGACGCGAACCCGAAGGCCGCCGTTGCGGCGATCGCCGACTACTGCTCGAAGCAGGCCGGCATCACGATCACGATCAACACGACCGACCACAACACGTTCCAGAACCAGATCAGCTCGTACCTTCAGGGCAAGCCCGATGATGTGGTGAAGTGGTTCGCCGGCAACCGCCTGCGCTTCTTCGCCTCCCAGGGCCTGCTCACGCCGATCGACGACGTCTGGGCCCAGATCGGGGCGAACTACACCGACGCCTTCAAGACCGCGGCCACCGGCGCCGACGGGCACCAGTATCTCGTGCCGTCCATCAACTACCCGTGGGTGGTGATGTACCGCAAGAGCCTCTGGACGAAGATGGGCTACGCCGTCCCGGCGACCATCACCGACTTCGTCACGCTCGCCAAGAAGATGCAGACCGACGGCCTCGTCCCGCTCGCCTACGGCGACAAGGACGGCTGGCCGGCGATGGGCACCTTCGACATCCTCAACATGCGCATGAACGGCTACGACTTCCATGTCGGCTTGATGGCGGGCACGGAGAAGTGGACCGACCCGAAGGTCAAGGCCGTCTTCCAGGAGTGGGCGAGCCTGCTCCCCTACTTCCAGCAGGGCGCGCCAGGCCGGACCTGGCAGGATGCCGCCACCGCGGCGCTGGTCCCGGACGCCTCCGGCAAGTACGTGGCCGGGATGTACTTCCTGGGCACCTTCGCGAACGCGCAGGTTCCAGCGGCGGACCAGAATGACATCGGGATGTTCACCTTCCCGACCCTCGGCACCGCCTACGACAGCGAGAACGCGATGGATGCCCCGATCGACGGGTTCATGCTGAGCGCGCACCCGGCAAACGTCGCGGCCGCCAAGGCGTTCCTCGCCTGCATCGGGACCCCCGGTGCGCAGAAGGCCTACACGGCCGTCTCCGGCGACATCGCCGCCGTCAAGAATGCCGACGCCAGCGGGTACACCCCGTTCCAGGTCGACGAGGCCAAGATCATCGCCGGGGCTGGCAAGATCGCCCAGTTCCTGGATCGCGACGCACGCTCGGACTTCGCGGGCCCGTCGGGCATGCAGGGCTTCCTCCTCAACTTCCTCAACAACCCCAGCCAGGACCTCGACAAGTTCCTGAGCGGGATCCAGGCCTACTACGACTCCCTGCCCCCGCAGTGATCTCGTAACGCCACAGGGAACCTGACCCGTGGCTGATCGCGCCGTGCGATCGGGCAGCGCCACCCCGCCGGCCTCCGCCGGCGGGGTGGCGCCGTCTCCGGCCGCGCCCCGAAAGAAGCACTACAGCCTGCTTTCCCGCGGCGACAAGGTGACGCTGTGGGTCATGGCCGGCATCCCCACCCTGCTCGTCGGTGTCTTCATCCTGCTGCCGACCGCGGCGTCGATCGTGCTCTCCTTCACGAGCTGGAACGGGATCGGCGGGCTGAGCTCGATCAAGTTCATCGGCCTGAAGAACTACAGCGACCTCATCAACGTCTACCAGCCGTTCTTCCCGGCCCTCGAGCACAACCTCACCTGGCTGCTCTTCTTCCTGCTGATCGCCACGCCGCTCGGGATGTTCTTCGCGGTCCTGCTGGACAAGAACGTCCGCGGCACCCGGATCTACCAGAGCGCTCTCTACATGCCGGTCGTCCTGTCGCTGGCGATCATCGGCTTCATCTGGCAGCTCATCTACGCCCCGGAGCAGGGCCTGCTGAACAACCTCCTGGGCAGGACGGCGCAGGGGAACCAGATCTCCTGGCTCGGAGACCCCAGCCTCAACCTGTGGGCCATCCTCGTGGCGGCGAGCTGGCGCCAGGTCGGCTACGTGATGGTCCTCTACCTGGCCGGCCTGAAGGGCTTCGACCCGGTCCTGCGTGAGGCCGCGGCGATCGACGGGGCGAGCGAGTCCCAGACCTTCTTCCGGGTCGTCTTCCCGGTCATGCGCCCGATCAACATCGTGATCCTCGTGATCACCGTGATCGAGTCGCTCCGCGCGTTCGACCTGGCGTTCATCACGAACAAGGGGCTCAACGGGCTGGAGCTGCTGTCCACGCTGGTCACCAACAACATCATCGGCGAGACCAGCCGGATCGGGTTCGGCTCCGCCATCGCGGTGGTCCTGCTCGTCATCTCGGTCGGCCCCATCCTCTTCTACCTCTTCCGGGCGCTGGGGGAGGACAACGAATGAGCCAGGTCAGCAGCCGGTCCGCGTCCCGGCGGAAGAAGCTGCGGCGTGCCGCCCTGCAGGCATTCCTCATCACGATGAGCGTGATCTGGGTGCTCCCGATCGCCTGGGCGATCTACACGTCGTTCCGGCCCTACGACCAGACCGCGACGTACGGCTACGTGTCCATCGCCGGGACCTACAACCTCGACAACTACGTCAACTCGTTCAACCAGGGCCAGCTGCCCATGTACTTCATGAACACCGTGATCATCCTGGTCCCGGCCGTCATCCTGGTCCTGTTCCTCGCCTCGATGATGGCGTTCACGGTGTCGCGCTACAGCTGGCGCTTCAACCTGATCCTGCTGATGGTCTTCTCCGGCGCGAACCTGCTGCCGCCCCAGGTCATCATCACGCCGCTGTTCCGGATGTACCTCGCCATCCCGATGTTCGCCCCGCTGAGCGACAACGGCATCCTGTACGACCAGTACATCGGCATCACGCTGATCCACGTCGCGTTCCAGATGGGCTTCTGCACGTTCGTGCTGAGCAACTACATGAAGACGATCCCCAAGGCGCTCAACGAGGCCGCCGTGGTGGACGGGGCGTCCGTCTGGAAGACCTACTGGACGATCATCCTTCCGCTCACCCGGCCCGCCCTGGCGGCCCTGGCGACGCTCCAGGTGACCTGGATCTACAACGACTTCTTCTGGGCCCTCATTCTCATGAAGACCGGCGCGAAGTACCCGATCACGTCCGCCCTCAACAACCTCCAGGGCGAGTTCTTCACGAACAACAACCTGGTCGCGGCGGG
>CAZKXK010000134.1:0-6617 GCA_964556585.1 uncultured Anaerolineaceae bacterium | reverse complement strand
GGGGTCAGTCGGTGCCCGTCGTCCCCGTGAAGCGCCAGCTGCTCAACCGCAGCGCGGGGACCAGGACGCCGCCCACGAAGCCTTTCAGGAGGCGACGCTCGCTGCCCACCGCCTCCACGCCGGCGAGCGCGTCCAGGTAGGACATCGTGTAGCGGAGGTTCCGGACCGGCCCGACGATCTCGCCATCCTCGACGAGGAAGGTTCCGTCGCGGGTCATGCCCGTGATCACCGCGAGCTTCGGATGGACCGGGTTCGTGTAGTGGAAGCGCGTCACGTAGAGCCCGCGCTTCAGGCCCTTCACCAGATCGGCGCGCGGTGTCGTCCCCGCGGACATCTGGGCGTGGATCGGGAAGGGGCCCCACGGGTTGGGGGCAGGCAGCCCGTGGCCGGTGGAACGGCGGCCGGCGCGCGCCGCCGTGGCGCTGTCCCAGACAACGTCCCGGCAGACGCCCGCGTCCACCATCGTCACCGGCTCGCAGGCGACGCCCTCGTAGTCGAACGACGCGGGCAGGCCGGCCGGGTCACTGGCGTCGTCGCGAATGGTGACGAGCTCGCTCCCGACTCGCCTCCCCGGCTCGAAGAAGGAGCGCCCCTCCTCGACCGCCAGCGCGCTGAAGCCCAGGTATCCCAGCATGTCCAGGATGTCCACCACCGCGTACTCGGCGAGCACGACCGGGTAGTCGCCCGGCTCGAGCGCGACGGGCCGCATGGACCGCCGGGCTGTCTCGGCTGCCTCGCGGCCCAGCGCCGCCGCGTCGATGGTCGTGGCGTCCACGGCGGCCGCCTCCGCGTAGCCGGTGCCATCCTCCGGACCCATCGAGACCGTGATGAGCTGGCTGGCGGTCCGCGCCTCGGCCGCCCGGATCCCGCGCGAGCTCGCCACGGCGACGGTCTCCACGCTTGTCGCGAACGAGCCGTAGGCGGTGACGCCGGCCGCGTCGGCAGCCGCGATCACCGCCCGAACACCCGCGGCGCGCAGCTCCGGGGTCGCCGAGGCCGTGCCGTCGGCAAACGCGCCGCCGACGGAGCGGATCGGGCCGGATTCGGGCAGGCCCGTCCAGTCGGGTGTCTCCTCCACCAGGTCGCTGATCCGCCCGGCCGTCTCCGCCAGCCGGAGGAGGGCGTCGGGGTCGGTTCGCCCGGTGGTCGCGACGGCAACTCGCTTGCCGCGCACGAAGCGGAGGTTGACCCGGACGTTCGCCTCGGCCACGTTCTGGTGGATCTCCGAGTTGGCGAAGCGCGTGAGCGCGGCATCCTCGGCCATCACGAGGACCTCGGCCTCGGTCGCCCCCGCCGCCTCGGCATGGCGGAGGACGATCTCCGCGATCGCGAGGCGTTCCGCCGGCGTGCCGCCGGTCCGCGTCTCCATCGCGCTCACTTCATGACCCCGACCTGGACGTTGCGGAATCGGGCGCCCGAGCAGGCATGCCCGACGTGGCCGGTCTGCGGCGGCTCGCCCTTGCCGCAGTTCGGAGTGCCCAGCATCACGTAGCTCGACGCGTCCGCGACGGCGTCGCAGCTCCCCCAGAACTCGGGCGTGATCCCCGTATAGGTGGCGTTCCGGTAGAGCTGACCGAGCTTGCCGCCCTTGATCTCCCAGGCCAGCTCGGTTGCGAACTGGAAGTTGAGGCGCCGATCGTCGATCGACCAGCTCCGGTTGTGGGCGAGCAGGAGCCCGTCGTCGGTGTCGGCGACGATCTGGTCGAAGCTCATGCCCGGCTTCGGCAGCAGGTTGATGTTCGTCATGCGGATCAGCGGGATCCGGTTCCAGCCGTCGGCCCGCATCGCGCCGCCGGAGGCGCGCCCGATCCGCGGGCCGGTCTCGCGGCTGCTCAGGTAGCCCGTGAGGCGCCCGGCCGTCACGAGCGGCACGGCCTGGGCGGCCACGCCCTCGTCGTCCCACCCGAAGGTGCCCATCCCGCCCGGCGCGGTGGCATCGGCGACAATGTCGACGAGCTCCGAGCCGTACCGGAACCCGGAGTCGAGCTTGTCGGTGGTCAGGAAGCTCGTCCCCGCGTAGCTCGCCTCGGTCCCGAAGACCCGGTCGAGCTCCGTCGGGTGGCCGCAGCTCTCGTGGACCTGGAGATACAGCTGCGACGGGTGGAGGACGATGGTCCGGCGTCCCGGCGGCAGCTTCGGTGCCGACAGGAGCTGGACGGCCTCGGTCGCGACCCGCTCGGCGTTCGCGGCGAGCGCCAGCGAGCGGATGTACTCGTAGCCCGCGCCCTGCCAGCCGCCGCCCGCGTCGGGGAAGCTGCGCCGCTGGAGCTCGTCGCCGTCCACCGCGTTCGCCTCGATGCCGGAGCCGACGTGGGTGATCACCTGTTCCGTGTAGCTGCCGTCCGTGTCGGCGAACGTCTTCCACTCGCGCTGGGCGCCATACATGGAGTCCGTGAACGCGATGCCCTCGACGCGCCGAAGGGCCGCGTCCGCGGCGAGCAGGTCGCCGATCTTGTCTTCCAGCGGCACGGCGAACGGATCCTCCGCCACCGGTGTCTCGAACCGGCCACGGGCCGGCGGCCGACCGTCCAGCACCACCGGCCGGCGGATCGCGGTCGCGGATGCCCGGGCGATCCGGACGGCCTGGGCCGCGACCCGGTCCGCTTCGGCGGTCGTCAGGACGTGGCTGGCCGCGAAGCCCCACGCCCCGTCGACGAGGACGCGGACGCCGAAGCCCTCGCTCTCGTCGACCGAGACGCCCGCCAGCGTCCCGCTCTTGACGTCGATCGACTCTTCGAGGCGCCGGACGACCCGCACGTCGGCGTAGGTCGCTCCCCGGGCTCGGGCGGTGTCGAGCGCCCGGTCGGTGATCTCGCGCATCCCGGAACGGTAGCAGGAGTGCCGGGACCGGCGCGGGCCGCCGGACGCGGCCGGCTGTGCACCCGCGTGCACCCGGTGACCACTGCGACCGGCGAGTGCGTCGAGAGCGGCCGAAGCGTGCAGCCGGTGAGCAGCACGACCGGCCGGCGGTCATCTGGCGCATTTCGTGGCGCAGAGTGATCGCGCGTGGGAACGGCGGCGGTCCCAGTGGTCACCACGCGCACGGCCCAGAGCCGCACCTCCCAAGCACGGCCTGGCGGGCGTCGCCGGGGCGCGGTCCCGGGTCGCCCGCGTGGGCCGGCGGCGGCGGTCGGGCGCGGACCCGGGCGCACGGGTCTCTGGCGACGCGTGGCTGCCGGGCGCGGACCGCGCGGGCCGGACGCGTCTACAGTGGCGCGATGGTCGACGCGCGGCGCTTCACGCCAGTCCGGGTTCTCGGGATCCTGGGGAGCCTCGTCGCCATCGTCGGCGGCGTGCTCGTCCTGCTCACCCACCCGGTGATGGTGGACCTGGAGATCCCGCTCCGGGCGGCCGAGCGCTGGGTTCACGGGGGCGAGCCCTATCTCGCCTCGAGCTTCAGCGCGCCCGCCGGCTACGACCTCCCGTTCCTCTACCCGCCGCCGGTGCTGCCGTTGCTGGCCCCGCTCCTCATTGTCCCGCGGGCGATCGTTGACATCGCGTGGCTGGCGGCGACGGTCGGCGCGGCGATCTTCCTCCTGCGCCGGCTCGGCGTGCCGTGGCGCGCCGTGCCGGTCGCGCTCTGCTGGGTGCCGTTCTCGGAAGGCCTCGTGGGCGGCAACGCGCAGGTGCTCCTCGTCGCGGCGTTCGTGGCGGTCTTCTTCGACCCGCCGGCGGGCCCATGGCAGCCGGTGCCGCGCGATCCCCGCGCGGGCGGACGCCCGGCGATCGCCGACGGGGTGCTTGCGGCGGTCACGCCCGCGCTCAAGCTCACCCAGCCGCACGCGTGGGTCGCGCTCCTGCGTCGGCGGCCGTGGGCTGCACTGGCGGGACTCGGCGCGATGGCCGGCGTCGCGCTCGCCACGTTGCCCCTGGTCGGTGTTGGCACGTGGCAGGCCTGGATTGCCCAGCTGGGCCGCGCGGAGGACCCCGCCTGGGCGCTCCGCGGCTCGTCGCTCGTCCAGCTGCTGCCCGGGCTCCTCTCACTCGCCGCGACCGGGCTGACCGTCCTCCTCGTGCTGTTCGTGCCGACCCGGCGACTCGGGGCGGCCGCGGGCCTGCTCCTGGTGCTGGGCGCCCCGTCGCTCCGCTCGTACGGCGCGCTGTTCCTGCTGCCGGCGATGCTTTCCGTGCGCCGGGACGTGGCGCTGCTGGCGGTGATCCTGATCGGCACCGGCCTCATGCCCGGCCTGTGGGCGGGCATCCTGCTCGTGACGCTCGCGTTCGCCGCGGGCGATCGGCTGGACGCGTTCCTCGGACGCCTGCGCTGAGGCCGGCCGGGTACACTCCGGGCGTGGCGGACGTCGAGGTACCCGGGCAAGCCAGGCGGGGCTGGTTCGTCACCCTGGAAGGCCCGGACGGCAGCGGCAAGTCGGCCCAGTCCGAGCGGCTGCGGGCCGCGGCCGCGGCCACCGGCCAGGAGGTGGTGCTCGTACGCGAGCCGGGTGGGACGGCGGCCGGCGAGCGAATTCGGGCCATCCTCAACGATGCCGGGCCGGTGGGCGTTCGGCTCGCGAGGCGGACCGACGCGCTCCTGTTCAACGCTGCCCGCGCGCAGCTCCTCGACGAGGTCATCCGTCCGGCGTTGAGCCGGGGCGCCCTGGTGATCTCCGACCGCTATGCGGACTCGACGCTGGCCTACCAGGGCTGCGGAAGCGAGCTCCCGCTCGACGAGCTTCGCCCCGTGGTGGACTTCGCGACGGGCGGGCTGCTTCCCGACCGGACGATCCTCATCGACGTGCCGGTCGAGGTCGGGCTGGCCCGCAAGTCGGTAGCCGAGACCACGCGCTGGGAGGCGCACTTCGACCGCGCCTTCCATGAACGGGTGCGCGCCGGTTACCTCTCGTTCGCGGCGATGGACCCGGCCCGCTGGGTCGTCGTGGACGGCACCGCGCCCGCGGACGACGTGTTCGCCGCGCTCTGGGGTGTGCTCCTCGACATGCCGGGCCTCGGGCCGCACCTCGCGGGGTAGCCGACCGTCAGCTCGCGGCTGGGGCGTTCGCCTCGGCTGGGGCGCTCGCGGCGGCTGGGGCGCTCGCGACCGCGCCGCGACCGCCGGCACGCGCGCGTTCGAGCGCGTCCAGCGCGCCCACCAGGAGCTCGTCAACGCTGCCCGCGTCCACGGGGAATCGGGCGACCCCGGCCGAGACGGAGACCGCACGGCCGCCAATGGTCGGCAGCGCCTGGATGGCGCGGATCACCCGGTCCGCGACCGCCAGCCCGCCTGTCCCGGGCGCGACCACGATGAACTCGTCGCCGCCGATCCTCGCCACCGTGTCCACGAGCCGCACCTGCTCGGCGAGCACCGCCGCGACAGCCCGCAGGATGTCGTCACCGGCCGCGCGCCCGGCCGCCTCGTTCACCTCCCGGAACGAGTCCACGTCGAAGACGGCGACGGCGACCTCGCTCTGCTGGCGAATGGCGCGCGCAACTTCGAGCTCGAGGACGCGGTCGAAGGTGCGCCGGTTCGCGAGCCCAGTCAGCGGGTCGATGTGGGCGAGTCGCTCGAGCCACTCCCCGCGCTCGGCCATCCCCGAGGCCAGGTGGGCCCGATCGAGGGCGAGCGCGGCGAGGTCGGCCAGGGCCTCGACGAGCCCCGGCGTGCCGGGAGTCGCCTGCGCCGATTCAGTCCAGCCGATGCCGATCACGCCAACGACCAGCTCGATGCCCCCGCGCCCCACGACGAGCGGCCGGGCGCGAAGCCGCGCCAAACCGAGCCGGTCGACGAGTGCCTCGTGACTGGAGCCGCCCGCGCTGCCGGCGCTCGCCGCGCTGCCGGCGCTCGCCGCACTGCTGGGGCCCCCTGCCGCGACGTCGACGCTCCGCTGCTCGGCCGCGGCGACTGCCAGCAGATCGTCCGCCTCGGTTGCGCCAGCGTCGATCAACGCGAGCTGACCCGCCGCGAAGCCGAGGCTGCGCAGGACGCGTCGTCGCGAGGGATCCTCGTCCGTCGCGACGACGAGCGCGCGATCGGCGCCCAGGTCGGTCACGACACCCTGGAGGATGGCGTCGAGCGCCTCGTCGAGGCTCGCGCTGCGCGCGATCGCCCGGATCGCCACTGCAAGCGTGCCGGCAGCGCAGGCGGAATCGAGGTCGCGCACAGGGCCTCCACGTGTGGTTCGGGCGGCGGGCCAGGAGGCGGGCTGGCCATCCGGGTCGGCGCTGCCGCGATGATACGCGCCGTCGAACGGAATGGAAGGCAGGCGATGGGGATGCGCGATCGCGGCGGGGACCGGCTCGTCGCCGCGCCGGGAACAGGTTCGTCGCCGTGCCGCGATCGCCGCGCCGGGAGCCGGGCCGCGATCGTGGCCATCGCCGCGCCAAGAGCCGGTCTCGCCGTGCCGCGATCGCCGCCTATACTCCGGCTCGTGAAGCTCCTCGTCGCCATCGTCCACACGGAGGACGCCGGCCACCTCGTCGACGGGCTCCTGGAGCGCGAGTTCCGGGCGACGCGGCTGCACAGCTCCGGCGGGTTCCTCAAGCAGTCGAACGCCACGGTCATCCTCGGGGTCGAGGACGACCAGGTGGACGCGGCCCTCGCGGTCATTCGCGAGAACTGCCATTCTCGCACCCAGCTCGTGAACCCGATGCCGCCGATCATGGAGCCGGGCGAGTTCTTC
>CAZKXK010000133.1:0-6635 GCA_964556585.1 uncultured Anaerolineaceae bacterium | reverse complement strand
CGCGCTGACCCCGCGGTCCGGCGCCCAGGCGACGCCACCGACCGCGACGACCCCCGCCGGGACCGTCGCGCCTCCCGACGGCACGTCGATGCGGGACTGGGTGAGGATCGGCCCGTCCTTCGCCCAGCCCAGCGGCACCCAGTAGCCGTCGACGGCCTCGCGAGTCGTGAGCTGGATCTCGGAGAGCCACTTGGTGGCCGAGACGTAGCCGTAGAGCCCGGGCACGATGAGGCGGGCCGGGAACCCGTGGACGGCCGGCAGCGGCTCGCGGTTCATGCCCACCGCGATCATCGGCTCGCGGTCCGGCGCCATCGCCCAGGCGGTCGGGAAGCCGACCGTGAAGCCGTCCACGGAGCGCCCCACGATCTGCGTCGCGCCAGCCTGGACGCCGGCCGCCTGCAGCACGTCCTTCAGGCGCACCCCGGTCCAGAGGGCATTGCCGACGAGGTTCCCGCCGACCACGTTGCTGACGCACGAGATGGTCACGTACTGCTCGTAGAGCGGCATCGCGACGAGCTCGTCATAGGTGAAGGTGAGGGGATGCTCCACCATGCCGGTGACGGCGAGCGTCCAGGAAGCCGGGTCCACCCGCGGCACGAGGAGCGCGGTGTCGATCCGGTAGAAGTCGGCGTTCGGTACGACGATCGGCGTGATGCCGGCGATGCCGAGCACCTGGTCGGCCGTCAGCGGCGGCACGGACTGGAGCGGGGCCGGGATCTTCGTCGAGCTCACGATGGCGTCCGCATGCTCCCCGTCGAGCAGGTACCGTCCCGCGCCGCCAACCACGATCACGCCGCCGAGCGTCCCGGCGCTCGCGATCAGGAAGCGCCGGCGAGTCCACTCGGCTGAGCGCCAGTCGATCTCGGTCCCGTCGCCGGCGGGATCTGCCGCGGCGCCCGCGAGCGAGAGCAGGCCGAAGAGCGGGATAAGGCCCGCCGCGACGGCGATGACCGCGTTGACCACGGCCAGCGAGGGCGACGCGAGCGGGTCGCGCAGCGCGGCCGCCGCCGCCAGGACGCCGAACGCGACGAAGATCGCGGCGCCGAGCCAGCGGCGTCGCGCCCCGACGATGCCGGCCGCCCCCGCCAGGACGAGCGCGACAACCACCACTGCCACGTTGAGGGCCAGCTTGTCGTTCGTGCCGAACAGGCTGACCATCACGTCCTTGGCGCCCGGCGGCTGCAGGCTGATCACGAGCGAGCCCATCGATGTCACCAGCGAGGGCGCGCCGGCAACGGTGGCGGCGACGATCTCGGCCACGGCGATCGCGACGCCCGCGGCGAGCGCGCCCGCGACCGCCGGGCGCCAGGTTGCGGCGAGCAGGCGGCGCGGACCCGTCCGTCTGCGGGCCGGTCCCGGGCCGCCGCGAGCGTCCTGCATGGTGGTCATCGTCTCACCGTTCGACCGTTCGTTACGGTCAGATTGCCCCGCCCCGGGATGACCGCTCCCCGCTCGGCTCCAGGTCGTCCGCAGCGGGTACCCTGACCCCCGACGTCCGGCGCTCTCGCCGGCGCGGAGGCCAGGGGGTTGCACGTGCGGGGCATCGACGCGCAGGGAGCCGCCGGGGGCGGCGTGCTCGTCGTGATCCCCGCGTTCAACGAGGCTCCCCGGATCGCCGAGGTCGTGCGCGGCGCGCTCGCCCACCTGCCGGTCCTCGTCGTCGACGATGGCTCTTCGGATGCCACCGCCTCGCTCGCCGAAGGCGCCGGTGCGGATGTCCTGGTCCAGCGGCCCAACCAGGGCAAGGGCGCCGCGCTCCGGGCCGGGTTCCGCCGGGCGCTCGAGCATGGCTTCGACGCGGTCATCACGCTCGACGGCGACGGCCAGCACGATCCAGCCGCGATTCCCGCCTTCCTGGCCGGCCGCCTGGTGGCGGAGGATGCGCTCGTGATCGGCTGCCGGGACTTCCGCCGGATGCCCCCGGCACGCCGGCTGGCCAACTCGCTCGGCGGCCGCGCGTTCTCGTGGGCCGTCGGGCGCGACATCCCGGACAACCAGTCCGGCTACCGGCTGATCGACCGCCGGTTGATGGCTGCGCTGCTGGCCAGCTCGAAGACCGGCTTCACGTTCGAGGTGGAGATGATCACGACCTGCATCCGGGGCGGATGGCCGATGGCGTGGGTGCCGATCCGGACGATCTATGCCGGGGAGCGGAGCCATATCCGGCCGTTGGCGCACCTCGTGAGCTTCGTTCGCGTGGTTCGCGAGGCTCGCCGAACGGTCCGCCTGCCGCTCCCGTAGGAGTGCGCGGCGCGCCCCCACGGCCTACCCTTGGCGGCGATGCCCAGATCCCGGACCGCCCGCCCGCCCGCTGTCATGCCTGCCCCGGTCGGGGAGCCCCCGGCGCGCTGGCCGCGTTCCGCGAAGGTCGCGTTCATCGGCTCGCACGGCATCCGCAAGACGAGCGCGGTGCTCGCGTTCGCGGCCACCGTGCAGCGGGCGGGCTGCTCCGCGGAGCTGGCGCGCGAGGTCGTGCGCGACAACCCGCTCGGGATCAACGAGGGTGCCACCGGCGAGGCGCAGCTCTGGGTCCTGGTGTCCCAGGTCCGGCAGGAGCTGGAGCTGGCCCGCAAGGCCGACGTGCTCGTGACGGACCGGGGCGTGATGGACAACTTCGCCTACTACCTGCGGTCCTGCGGCGGCGCCGACCGCTACGCTGCCGAAGAGCTGGTCCGGAGCTGGTCCGCCACATACGACCTGGTGGTCCGGCTGCTTCCCGACATCGAGCTCCAGGCGGACGGCGTCCGGAGCACGAACGATGCGTTCCGCGACGAGGTGGAGGCGATCCTCGACCGGGTCCTGCCGACCCTCGTGGCGCCTGAGCGGCTCGTCACGATCCGCGCCTCGGAGGTGACGAGCCGGTACGACTGGTGGGCGCTGCTGGAGCAGCTTGCCACGTCCGTCGGCGCGTCGATCCGGCCACCCACGATCTGGACGTAGCGGCCTGCCATGTCGCGGACCCCGACTCAGGCAGGGTAGAACCGAGGCAGCTGGGCCCGGTTGGCCTCCAGGATCGCGTCGAGAAGCCCGCGGGCGGTCCCGAAGTCCGGCACGAGCGGATTTGCCAGGAGCGCCCGGAGCGCAACCCGCCGATCACCGCTGATTGCCGCCCGTACCGCGAGCTCCTCGTACGCACGCGCGTGCTCGACCAGGCCGCGCAGCTCCGGCGCGAGAGGCGCGAGCGGCGCCGGGCGCGCCCCGTCCCGGTCGATCACCGCCGGGACCTCGACGACCGCGGCGTCCGGGATCCCCGGCAGCGCACCCGCGTTGCGTACGTCGACCACCTGCAGGTCGCCGGCCCCGTCGTGGAGCGACGCGATGAGCTGCGCCGCGGCCTCGCTGTAATAGGCGCCGCCCCGCCGTTCCAGGAGGGCGGGCTTCTCGGCGAGCGTGGGGTCGCGGTAGAGCTCCAGCAGCTGGCGCTCGATCGCCATGACCGCTTCGGCGCGCGTCTCGCCCTCGCGCTGCTCCGCCACCACCTCGGCGGTCGCGTAGTAGTAGCGGAGGTAGTAGGACGGGATGGCCCCGACGGCCTGGATCAGCTCGAGCGGCAGGTCCACCTCGTCGGCTACGAGGGCGCCCTCGCGCTCGAGGAGCTCCGGCAGCCGGTCGATGCCGTCGACCCGGACCGCCCGCTCCCAGCTGAGGTGGTTGAGGCCCACGTGCTCCAGCCCGACACGCTCCGGCTCGACGCCGAAGTGGCGCGCGAAGCGACGCTGGAACCCGATCGCCACGTTGCAGAGGCCCAGGGCGCGATGCCCGTCGTCAAGGAGCGCCTGCGTGACGATCCCGACCGGGTTGGTGAAGTTGACCAACCAGGCCCCGCGATTCGCGCGGCGGGCCGCTTCCTCGGCGATCTCGAGCACCACCGGAACGGTCCGCAGCGCCTTGGCAAACCCGCCGGGGCCGGTCGTCTCCTGGCCCACGCAACCGAACCGCGGCGGGATCGTCTCGTCCAGGAAGCGGGCGGCCTGGCCGCCGACCCGGAGCTGGACCACGACGAAGTCGGCGCCGTCGAGCGCGGCCGAGCGATCCAGCGTGGCCGTCACGCGGCCCGACCATCCGCGCCTGGCGAGAATCCTGCCGGCCAGCCCGGCCACGATCTCCAGTCGCTCGGAATCGACATCGAGGAGGACGAGCTCGTCGACGGGCAGGCGTGCCGAGCGCGCCGCGAACCCCTCCACGAGCTCGGGTGTGTACGTGCTGCCGCCGCCGACGACGGCGATCTTCAGGCCCATGGTTCCACCAGCCGGTCGTGGGTAACGGCCGGGGCCGACGTCACGTGATCTCCCATGTCTGCAGCTCCTCGGCTGGTGCGAACGGAACGCCGTCCGGCGGATACGGGGCGATGGGAAGGACGGGCTCGAGCAAACCCGCCAGGCCGGCGCGCTCGAGCGCCTCGTCGGCCGGTACGACGGTGCCTCGGACCGCGCCCGCAACCACGATCGCGGCGAGCAGGCCGATGGCGCCGGCGATGATGAACAGGCCCGGGATGGTGACGGCCGTGGCGATCACGCCGGCCGCGCCGGTCCCGAGGATCGTGGCCAGGCCCGTGGTGGCCGAGAAGATCCCCTGTGCCGTGCCGGCCAGCCCTGCCGGCGCCCGTGCGGCGACGAAGCCGACCCCGCCGACGAAGAAGAGGCCGAACGCCGCCCCTTCCAAGGGCGAGATCGCCACGAGCGCGGCCCCGTTCGTGGCGAACGCCGCCAGGATGTTCCGGACCGCGAAGATCAGGCTGCCCGCCACGAGCAGCCGCCCGGTGCCGAACCGCGCGGAGAGGCGGGGGAACGACCACATGACCGGGATCTCGACGAGCGCACCGGCGACCCAGGCCAGCCCAACGAGCGAGGTGTCGCCGCCGAGGGCCACGATCTGGATCGAGTAGAACCCGTTGACGGCCGCGAGGGCGGCCCAGACCGCGAGCGCGCCGACGAGGAATCGCCCCATGCGCGGCTGCCGGATGAGCCGGGACGCGCCGACCCGGATGCCGGCATGTCGCCGGGCGGCTCGCCGCGGCACGCTGAGCGCGATCAGCGCGGTCAGCGCCAGGCACGGGACGTACACCAGGAACAGCGTCCCCGTGCCCCCGACAGCCAGGAGCGGCCCGCACAGCGCGGCCGAGACGACGAACGAGACCGACCCCCAGGCGCGCACGCGCCCGTACCGTGCCCGGTCCGTTCCGAGCAACTCCATCGTGCGGGCGTCCAGGACCGGGCCGATGCCGGCGAGCCCGAGCGACAGGACGAAGACCGCCGCCGTCACGGTCGCGGGCTCCCGGGCCAGGGCCAGCCCGAGCGCTCCGCCGGCCGCGATCACGGCTGCGGCCGGCAGCGTCAGGCGCGAGCGCCCGAACACGTCGGCGATCGCGCCCCATGCCGGCGCGGCCACGAGCTGGGTGGCGGCCGAGAGCGCGGCGAGGAACCCGATCATTTCGAGGTCCAGGCCGAGCGCGCGGTAGTGAACGGGCAGGTACGGGAAGGACGCTCCCACGGCGACGAAATAGACGATGTAGGTGCCCGCCGCCCGCCAGATCGGTGGCATTCGCTGCTCCGCCCTTGACAGCGCCCAATGGCGCCGTGCACTCTGCTTATAACATTATGAGCGGATCGTCGTCATGTCCGCTCTTCGCGGGGACTCGATGGCACGCTTTCGACTCGAATCCGGGCCGGTTCCGCTCCACCACCAGGTCTACCTCGACCTGCGCGAGGCGTTTGCCGCGGGCGAGTGGCGGACCGGTGACCGCCTGCCGGCGGAACGCGAGCTCGCGGCCCGCTACGGGTGCAGCCTGATCACCGTGCGACGCGCGCTCGACGAGCTGTCCCGCGAAGGTCGCCTGGAACGGGCGCCCGGTCGCGGGACGTTCGTGACCGAGCCGCCCATCATCCGGGACATCGCGGCCCGCGCCGGCTTTGCCGACGAGATGCGCGCCCGCGGCCTGCAGCCCTATGCCGAGATCGTCACGGCCGGCATCGTTGCCGCGCCGCCCGTCATCGCGGCCGCGCTCGGCCTCGGCGCGGGCGCTCTCGTCCACTCGCTGGAGCGGGTTCGCGGCGCCGATGGCGTGCCCCTCCTGCTCGAGCATGCGTACCTGTCGGCCGACCGCTTCCCGGGTCTCCTGGACGAGGACTTCACGGTCCGCTCCCTGTACGAGACCCTCGCCACGCGCTACGGGCTGCCGGTCGCGCGGACGCGCGAGACGATCGCGGCCGCCGCGCCGAGCGCCCGCGAGGCGCGCCTGCTGGGCCTGGTGACGCGACGCCCGGTGCTGCGCCTGGAGGGGACCGCGTATGCCCGCCGGGACGTTCCGCTCGAGTACGGCCGGACGGTCGTCTCCAGCGAGCGCGCCCGCTACTACATCGAGACCGCCGGGATGCGGGCGCGCTTGCTCGAGCCCGTCCTCGGCAACCACGACAGGCCGGCGTCTCGCGCGTGAGGCACGCGGGACCCCGGGCGGAGCAGCAGGGAGGTACGCGGAAGATGACTCGAGCACGACGGCTCGCAACGCTCGCCGCGGTCATGGCGATCCTGGCCGGCGCGTGCGGCGGAGCGGCCACCCCGGCGCCCAGCGCGCCTCCTCCGTCGGCGCAGGCGAGCGCCGCCCCAGCGAGCGCGGCGCCCAGCCAGGCGGCCGCGGT
>CAZKXK010000132.1:0-6682 GCA_964556585.1 uncultured Anaerolineaceae bacterium | reverse complement strand
TTACCTCGATGCGACCGCGGGCGACCGGAAGGCGGCCGCCCGCAGCCGGTCCCTGTCGCGGTTCGCGCTCGGCATCGCCACTCCGCTGGCGAAGCGGGCCGGGCAGGAGGCCCTGAAGCGTGCCCTCGCAGCGTCGGACCGCCCGGGGGACGAGGGTTCCGCGCGGTAGACTCGCTGCCTGGGCGAGTGGCGGAATGGCAGACGCGCCGGCCTTAGGAGCCGGTGTCACGTGAGTGACGTGTGGGTTCGACCCCCTCCTCGCCCACCAGCCCGCCGTGGGGCGCGCCGCGGAGGCCGCCCGTATACTTGGCGGCCATGCACGTCACCACAACCCCGTCCGAGAAGAGCACCGTCATCCTCGAGGTCGAGCTGCCTGCCGCCGAGCTTACCCGGGCCGTCGCCGACGCCACCCGCACGCTGAGCCAGCGGACCCGGATTCCCGGCTTTCGGCCGGGCAAGGCGCCCCGTTCCATGGTCGAGCGCGAGCTCGGCGCCGGCTCGGTCCTCGAGGAAGCCGTGGACCAGCTCGTGGAGCGTTCCTATCGCGCAGCGCTCGCCGAGCAGGCAGAGCTCTTCGTCATCGGCCGCCCGACCATCAACGTCGTCCAGGCGGACGAAGGGCAGCCGTTCCGGTACACGGCCACGGTTCCCGTGCGCCCCGAGGTGCGGCTGGGCGACTACCGGAACTTCCCGTTCGTCCCCGAGATCGACCCAGTCGACGACGCCAAGGTGGACCGGGTGATCGACGAGCTTCGCGACGCGCAGGCGACGCTGGCGCCGGTGGAGGACCGTGGCGCCAAGGACGACGACTGGGCCGTCATCGGGTTCGTCGGGACCCGTGATGGCGAGCCGTTCGAGGGCGGTTCCGCGGAGCGCATGCCGATCGTGATCGGCCAGGAGCGGCTGATCCCGGGCTTCGAGGAGCATCTCGTGGGCCTGCGAGCCGGCGATTCCACGGAGTTCGAGATCACGTTCCCGCTCGACTACCAGGAAGCGTCGCTGCAGGGCGCCACGGCCCATTTCGCGGTCACGGTCCGGGAGCTGCGCGAGAAGGTGCTGCCCGTCGCGGACGACGAGTTCGCCGCCTCGCAGGGCGAGTTCGCGGACCTCGCGGAGCTCCGCTCGGAGGTTCGCGAGCGGCTGGCCCGCAACGCGCTGGACCGGGCCCGCCACGGGTTCGCGGACCGGATCATCGACTACGCGGTGAAGAACGCCACGCTCGAGGTCCCGGACATCCTGGTGGACGAGGAAGTCGAGGTCATGCACGACGAGCTGCGCGGCGCGCTGGCCCGCCAGGGGATCACCGAGGAGGCCTACCTCAAGGCCACCAGCAAGACGCCCGAAGCGCTGCATGCGGACTTCCGCCCGGGCGCGGAAGAGCGCGCCAAGACGCTCCTGGTGCTCGGCGGGATCGCCGAGGCCGAGGGGGTGGAGGTGTCCGACGCCGACGTGGCAGCGGAGGCATCGAACGCGCGGCAGCGCTACGCGGACGACCCCAAGCTCGCCGCCTACTTCGACACGCCGCGTGCGCAGGCCGCGATTCGCAGCTCGCTACGCCGCTCGCGCGTGGTGGAGAACCTGATCGACGAATGGCTGGCGGCCCACCCGGAGCATCCCGCGATCCCGCACATCGAGGATGCGAGCGCCGCCGCCGGGGCTGCCGCCGTCGAAGAGGCGGGTTCCGCCCGCTCGTGATCCATCATCGTTTCGGTCAATCGCCGCGGACGTCCGTCAGGCGCGCCGGCGCCGGAGCGCCGCTCCAGGAGGGTCCCAGATGCTCGTGCCGATGGTCATCGAAACGTCGAGCCGCGGGGAGCGGGCCTACGACATCTACTCGCGGCTTCTCAAGGAGCGGATCGTCTTCCTGGGCGACGCGATCGAGGACAACGTCGCGAACCTGATCATTGCCCAGCTGCTCTTCCTCGACTCCGAGGACCCGGAGAAGGACATCAACCTGTACGTGAACTCGCCGGGTGGCGTGATCACTGCCGGCCTGGCGATCTACGACACGATGCAGCTCGTCCGGGCGCCGGTCAGCACGATCTGCGTCGGCATGGCGGCGAGCATGGCCGCGGTGCTCCTCGCGGCGGGTCACCCGGGCAAGCGGTACGCGCTGCCCCACAGCCGGATCATGATTCACCAGGGTTCGGGTGGGTTCCGGGGCAACACCCCTGACGTCTTCATCCAGGTGCGCGAGATGGAGACGCTCGTCAACGCCAATCACGAGCTGCTCGCGAAGCACACGGGCCAGACGGTGGAAAAGATCGTCAAGGACACCGAACGGGACTATTTCATGAGTCCCGACCAGGCCCAGGCGTATGGCATCATCGACGCTGTCTACGCGCCCGTCCCGAAGTCGGTTGCACCGGGGCTCCCCTCCGCCAGCGGCGGGAAGAGCAGCGAGGCGGCGTCCACTTCGGAGGGGGCACCCGACGGGGCGGCTCCGGCGGACGCGTAGCAAGGTCGGCGCCGGGCGCCGAGGGATGCACGGCAGGGAGAACTGGCGCAGATGACCACAGGCAAGACGCCCAAGGTGCCGTACCGCTGCTCGTTCTGCGGCAAGAGCCAGGAGCAGGTTCGCAAGCTGATCGCGGGCCAGGGCGTCTACATCTGCGACGAATGCATCAACCTGTGCCAGGAGATCATCGAGGAAGAGCTCCTCGAGCAGCCCCGCCAGAAGCCGGCCGCCGAGAAGCTCCCCTCGCCGCGTCACATCAAGGACGCCCTCGACGAGTACGTCATCAGCCAGGAGCGGGCCAAGAAGGTCCTCGCGGTCGCCGTCTACAACCACTACAAGCGGGTCAATGCGGGGGGCTCCGCTGACGACGTCGAGCTCCAGAAGTCGAATGTCCTCCTGGTCGGGCCCACCGGTTCGGGCAAGACGCTGCTGGCTCAGACGCTGGCCCGCGTGCTGGACGTCCCGTTCTGCATCGCCGATGCGACGTCGCTCACGGAAGCCGGCTACGTGGGCGAGGACGTCGAGAACATCCTGCTGCGACTGATCCAGGCGGCCGACTTCGACGTGGCCCGCGCGCAGCGGGGGATCATCTACATCGACGAGATCGACAAGATCGCCCGCAAGGCGGACAACCCGTCGATCACGCGGGACGTGTCCGGCGAGGGAGTGCAGCAGGCGCTCCTCAAGATCCTGGAGGGCACGACCGCCAACGTGCCGCCCCAGGGAGGCCGGAAGCACCCCCACCAGGACTTCATCCAGATCGACACCACGAACATCCTGTTCATCTGCGGCGGCGCATTCGACGGCCTGGAGCGGATCATCGAGGAGCGGGTGGGGAAGCGCGCGCTCGGCTTCGGCAGCGACGCCTCCGGCACCCGCGCGGATCGCGAGAAGATCCTCGACCGGCTGATGCCGGAGGATCTCCTGAAGTATGGGCTGATCCCGGAGTTCGTCGGCCGGCTGCCGGTCGTGGTGACGCTCACGGCGTTGACCGCGGAAGACCTGGTCCGGGTCCTGACCGAACCGAAGAACGCGATCACCCGCCAGTTCAAGCGGTTCCTGGGGCTCGACAAGGTGGAGCTGGTCTTCACGGACGGCGCGCTTACCGCGGCCGCGGACGCGGCGCTGGCGCGCAAGACTGGGGCCCGGGCGCTGCGCACGATCGTGGAGGAGTCCCTGCTCGAGGTGATGTACGACATCCCCGACCGGATCGAGATCCGGAAGTGCATCATCACCGAGGAGACGATCCGCGACGGCCGGCCGCCGCTGCTCCTCACGAAGACCGAGATCGACGGCGGCGTGGACGAGACGAACTACGCGGAGTGGCTGGCCGCCCAGGGCGCAACCGCCTGATCGCCGACCGCGGACGCGGCCGCCCGCCTGCCCGGAATCGAGGGCCGGCTGGCCGGAGCCGCCGGCGGGCCGTGCTACACTCCGGGCCTCACGGCGGTGACCGGGAGGAGTAGCGCCGGCAGGGGCCGAAGCGAGCGCGGGACGGTGCGAGCCGCGCGGAGACCCCGGCGTGAACGTCGCTCGCGAGTCGTGACGGGAGGCGCCCGATAGCGCGCCGAGAGGACTGCCGGGCGCGTCGCGACGCGCACGGGCCGGGATGACCGGTCGCGACCCGGACGTCGAACCAGCAGGTGGTACCACGACCCCGTTCGTCCGCTGGGACGCACGGGGTCGTTCTGTTTCGGAGGGAGCGTGCGATGACGCAGGGGCAAGCCGGCCCGGGGCTCGCGAAAGCCTACCGGCCCGCGGAGGTGGAAGGGCCGATCTACGAGCGCTGGCTGGCGGCCGACGTCTTCGCGCCCGACGGCGCCGGCTCGCGGGCCGACCCGTCGAAGCCGCCCTTCGTGCTGATCCAGCCGCCCCCGAACGTGACGGGCAGCCTCCATCTCGGCCACGCCCAGCGGAGCGCGGTGGAGGACCTGATGACGCGCCACGCCCGGATGCAGGGCCGGGCGGCCCTCTTCCTGCCGGGCCTGGACCATGCCAGCATCGCGGCCCAGGTGGTCCTGGACCGGATCATCGCGGCGGAGGGCGAGACGCGCGCCAGCCTGGGCCGCGATCGCTACCTCGAGCGGATGTGGCGCTTCGTCGGCGAGACCAGGAACCTGATCCTGGCGCAGCAGCGCCGGGTTGGCGCCTCGTGCGACTGGGGTCGTCTCCGCTTCACGATGGACGAGGATTCCAGCCGTGCCGTCCGCGAGGCGTTCGCGCGCCTCTACCGCGAGGGCCTGGCCTACCGCTACGAGACGCTGATCAACTGGTGCCCCGGATGTCGGACCAGCCTGTCCGACCTCGAGGTCGTGGCGACTCCGGAGACGGGCAAGCTCTGGACGATCCGGTATCACCTGCTCGAGGAGGCGACCGGCGTCCCGGATCCCGTGGCCACGATCAGCGTCGCAACCACCCGGCCGGAGACGATCCTCGGAGACACCGGCGTCGCGGTGCATCCTGACGATCCACGCTACGCGGCCCTGGTTGGCCGGCGGGTCCGGATCCCGTTCGTCGAGCGCGATGTCCCGATCATCGCCGACGCCGTGGTGGATCGCGGCTTCGGGACCGGGGCCGTCAAGATCACCCCCGCCCACGACACCGATGACTACGCCACTGGTGAGCGTCACCACCTGCCGCTCGTGGACGTGATGGACGACGGGGGGCACATCTCCGCGGCCGGGGGTCAGTACGCGGGCCTCGAACGCTCCGCGGCCCGCCAGCGCATCCTGGCCGACCTGGAGGCCGCCGGGGACCTGGTGGCAAGCACGCCCCACGAGATGGTGATCGGGCGCTGTCATCGCAGCCACGACGTCGTGGAGCCGCGCCTGAAGACCCAGTGGTTCGTCCGCACGAAGCCACTGGCGGAGGCCGCGCTCCGGGCCACGCGGACCCGCCGGACGGTCATCCTTCCCGAGCGCTTCGAGAAGGTGTGGGAGCACTGGCTCACCGACATCCGCGACTGGAACGTGAGCCGGCAGCTCTGGTGGGGCCACCGGATCCCGGCCTGGTACTGCCCGGATGGGCACGTGACGGTCACCGCCGACCCGGCCGGCCCGGCCGCCTGCGAGGCCTGCGGACGTCCGCCCGCGGAGCTGGCCCAGGATCCCGACATCTTCGACACCTGGTTCAGCTCCGGCCTCTGGCCGTTCTCCACGCTGGGCTGGCCCGAGGCGACGGCAGACCTTGCCCGTTTCTACCCGGGCACGGTGATGGAGACCGCCTACGACATCATCTTCTTCTGGGTCGCCCGCATGATGATGCTCGGGATCCACTTCATGGAGGACGCCCCGTTCGAGGTGGTCTACCTCTCCGGCCTCGTGCGCGACCCCTACGGCCAGAAGATGTCCAAGACCAAGGGCAACGTCGTCGACCCGCTGGAGGCGATCGACGAATCGGGCGCCGACGCGCTCCGCTTCTCCCTGATCCACGGCGCGGCGCCGGGCAACGACCAGAAGTTCAGCGCCGAGAAGCTGGAGAACGCGCGCAACTTCGCCAACAAGCTCTGGAACGCCGCCCGCTTCGTGCTCGGCGCGCGTCCCTCGACCGTTGCTCTCGACGCCCCGCGCGGCGTCCCCGATGCCGCCCGGCTCGGCCCGGCGGAGCGCTGGCTCCGCAGCCGCGTGGCGGCCGCGGTCGGGGCCGCCGACGCGGCGCTCGCCGAGTACTCGTTCGGCGAGCTGACGCGCGTGCTGTACGAGTCGATCTGGGGCGAGTACTGCGACTGGGCGCTGGAGCTGGCGAAGGTCCGCCTGGCCGACGAGACGTTGCCGGCCGCCGACCGTGAAGCGACCTGGTGGACGCTCGTCGAGGCCCTCGACACCTACCTGCGCCTCCTGCACCCGGTGATGCCGTTCGTCACGGAGGCGATCTGGGCGGAGATGCCCCATGCCGCCGGTGACCCGGCGCTGCTCATGGTGGCGGACTGGCCGGCCGAACCGCCCGCGGATGACGCGGCCGAGGCGGAGGTCGGGGCGCTGCTCGAGCTCGTCCGCGCGCTCCGCAACGCGCGCTCCGAGGCGAGGCTCGATCCCGCGGCCTGGCTCGGGGTGGACGTCGCGCTGCCGCCGTCGCTCGAGGAGGCGTTCGATGCGCTGGCGCCAGCGCTCGAGCGGCTCGCGCACGCGCGCCCGCTGGGTCGGGTGGCCGGCGCCGGTGCGCTGCGCTCGGGGGCACCGGGAGGCCTCGCCGTGGTGGCCGGGCCGATCGAGGCGATGGTTCACC
>CAZKXK010000131.1:0-6757 GCA_964556585.1 uncultured Anaerolineaceae bacterium | reverse complement strand
GCGCCCGTAGCTCAGTGGATAGAGCGTCAGGTTGCGGACCTGAAGGTCGTGGGTTCGAGTCCCGCCGGGCGCGCCACGATTCCCCGGCAAGGGCCGCCGACCGACGGCGCGGGCGCGGAATCCCGGGCGCAGCATGCATGGCTCCCGCGACCTCGCTCGCGTCCGGCTTTCTCCGTTGCCGCGAACCGCCCGGCCCGAAACCCTGCGCCCACTCTCCACGCGGGCTCCATCGTCCCTCCACCGCGGGCCACGAGGATTGGTCTCGGCACCGAACACGGTGTCGCCGGATGACCGGCACCACCCATAGGCCTGGAGGCCGACGATGAAACGTCTCACCATCTCGCTCACGGTCGCGGCATTCGCGATCCTGACTCTCGTCGCGACGGTCGCGGCCGCGAGCCCGACGCCCACCCAGGCGGGTGCCCAGGTGCGCGCCCGCGACACGATCCCGACGGTCCTCGGCCTCTCGCAGGCGGCCGTCATGGACCTCCGCCATGAAGGCCTGACGCTTGCCCAGGTCGCCGAGCGCCAGAACGTGGATCCACAGAAGCTGATCGACGCGCTCGTCGCACAGTGGACCGAGCGGGTCGATGCCCGCGTCGCCAACGGGGCGCTCACCACCGCCAACGCGGACGCGCTGAAGGCGCAGCTCACGCTCCGCGCGACGTCCATGGTGAACCAGGCCACGGCCGGCGGGATGGGCGGCACGGCCGTCGGCGCCGGGCGCGGCGCCACGGGTGGCGCGGGGATGGGCGCCGGTGCGGGGGCCGGAAATCGCGCTGGTTCCGGCAACGGCACCTGCGATGGCACCGGCCCGCATGGCGCCGTGACGCCGTAGCGGATCGTGGAGACGGAGGCGGTCGAATCCGGCGACGGGTTCGACCGCCTCCTTGCGATACTGCACTGATGGCACGCATCCTCGTCGTCGACGACGAGCCGCACATCCTGGAGGTCGTCCGCGCATACCTCGTGCGGGACGGCCACATCGTGTTCACCGCGCCGGACGGCGACGCTGCCCTCGCGTCGGCGCTGGCGGAGGTGCCGGACCTCATCATCCTCGACGTCATGCTTCCGGGACGATCCGGGTTCGAGGTGCTCCGCGAGCTTCGCGGCGCGGGAAGCACCTCCGCCGTCGTCATGCTGACGGCGAGAGACGACGTCATCGATCGTGTCGCCGGTCTCGAAACCGGGGCGGATGACTACGTCACGAAGCCGTTCGAGCCTCGCGAGCTGGTCGCGCGTGTCAGCGCGGTGCTTCGCCGGACCGCCCCACCCGTGCGGCCGGTACCGGCCCTCGACGGCCACGACACCGAACCGTTCTTCGATCTCGAGATCGACGCGGCCGGTCGCGAGGTCCGCCGGGCTGCTGCGACACTTCCCCTCACGCGTGCAGAGTTCGATCTCCTGGCCGTTCTGGCGTCCCGTCCCGGTACCGCCATGACGCGCGAGCGCCTCGGGGCGTTCGTCTTCGGGGAGGCCTTCGACGCATATGACCGGACGATCGACAGCCACGTGAAGAACCTTCGCCACAAGCTCGGGACCCGACCGGATGGGGGGCCGTACATCGAGACGGTCCGTGGCGTCGGATACCGCGGAGCGCGCCGATGAGCCTCCGGCTCAGGCTTGCCGGCGCGCTGGCGCTCGTGGCTCTCCTGACGGCCGTGGCCGTGGCGATCACGGCTCCTGCCATCGTCGGGCACGGCTTCGCGGCGATGGAGGCGGACAGCGCGACGGGCGGCACCCCCCACGGGCAGGGACCCGGCCCCGGGCCGATGGCGGGCCTCCACACGCAGCAGGTCCAGGCGGACACGACCAACATGTTGATCGCGGTGGCGGCCATCGCCGCGGGCGCGGCATCGCTCCTCGGCTTCGTTCTCGCGACGCGGATGGTTCGCCCGCTGGCGCGGCTGGAGCACGCCGCAGCGGCCGTCGCCCGCGGCGAGCTCGACGTCCGCTCGGGCGTTGGGAGCCGGAGTGACGAGATCGGGTCCCTCGGTCGTTCATTCGACGCCATGGCCGACGATCTCCAGGCCACCGAAGTCGCGCGTCGCCGTTTCTTCCAGGATGCCGCGCACGAGCTGAAGACGCCGCTCGCGGTCATCGATGCCACGACGTCCGCGGTCCTTGACGGGGTCTACGGCCACGACGACCGCCATCTCCAGACGATCCGCGAACAGTCGCGCCTCCTCGCCCGGATCGTGGACGACCTGCGGACCGTCAGCCTTGCCGATGCTGGCGTCCTGCCGCTCCGGCGTGAGACCGTCCAGATCGGAGCGCTCCTGGCTTCGATCGCTCGTGACCTCGAAGCCCGCGCCACCGGCGCCGGCATCGCGATCGAGGTACGTCACGGCGGCAACCCGGTCGCGCTGGTCGATCCCGACCGGGTTCGACAGGGCGTCGTCGCACTCGTGGACAACGCGATCCGACATACGCCGAACGGCGGCTGGATCCGGCTGGAGGCTGCTCCGAAGGCGCCAGACGCCGTGCAGATCGCCGTCGTCGACTCGGGTCCCGGGATCGCGGCGGTCGACGTGCCCCACGTCTTCGAGCGGTTCTACCAGGCAGATCCCGCGCGAGACCGCTCGACGGGCTCGTCAGGGCTCGGCCTGGCGATCGTGCGGGCCGTGGTCGAGGCGCATGGCGGCCACGTCAGGGCAGGGAACGAAGCTGGCGCGGGTGCCCGGATCGAGATCGAGCTGCCGGTCGCGTCAGGTCCCGGAGATGGTCCAGCCGACCCGCCTGCCTGAGGGTCGGTACGGTGAGGCCGTCATCTCGCCATCACGCCCCCGCCCGCGCCCCGAAGGGCCGGGCATCCGGCGTGGTGGCCCGACCCTCGCCGTCAGAGGTGTCGGCGTCGGCCTCCAGGTGAAGGTTCCGCGCTGCCACGAAGCTCAGGCCGTGCTCCGTGAGGGCCCGCGCCGTGTGGTTCGTCGCGTCGAGCTTGTCCATGAAGTTGAGCGCGAGGCTGTCCCAGTCGCCGCTGGCGACGATCTCCGCCTTGTCCCGGAAGTAGTCGAGGATGTCCGAGGGATGCGGCCGCGCCGCGTCCACTTCCGGATCGGCTCCCTCGTGTTTCGCCGAGATGTTGCGGACGGTGCCCGCCAGGGCGACCAGCTCGGCGCGGCGGTCATATGGCTGCAGGACGATGCTCTTCCAGGTCTCGGTGACGTGGTGCTCGAAGCGGACGAGATCCTCCAGGCCGAGCGCCCGGCGAACCTGGGCCGTGATCTCGAGGGTCTCGTTGTTGACCGAGTTGCCCCAGTTGAACCCCACGAGCGGTCCGCTTCCATCGTCGCGCGCGAACAGCCTGGCCGCGAGGAGCGTCCACAGCCCGGCGAACGGGTTGTCATTGCCGACGAACACGGAGATCTTGAACTCGATGTCGACCCCCAGCCGGTGCAGCAGGTAGCCCGCCAGCACGGTGCCGGAATTGACGTTGAGCACCTGCCGGACGCCGTACTCCGTGTAGTAGTGGAGGAACTCGTCGACCCACTTGAGCACGTGGTCGTTGGGCTGGCCGATCCCGCCGAAGTAGCCGGTGATCGTGGCTGGGCCGCCAAGGTGGATGTTCGAGCCGTCGGTGCCCTTCGTGTCCAGCGTCTCGACCACGCTGGCGCCGATGATCTGCATCGCGGCCGCGACTGCCGGGAGGTCGCCGTCGGCTTCCTGCTCCTGCATCTTCCGGACGCGGATCCAGCGACCCGGCATGAGGGAGCGCTCCGCGATCGCCTTCCGCGCGGCCGCGATGACCCACGGGAAGTAGTGCAGTGAGCTGACCTCCAGCGTCACGGCCATGTCGTCGGGGAACGCGAGCGTATCGGCGCGGGCGCCCAGGACGCCGCGGCGGAAGTCGGCCACGCTCACGAATGCCCCGCGGTCGCGCTGCTCGGCCAACCAGTCGAGGTCGGCCAGGTAGTCGGGGTGCGTCGCCCGGACGCGATCGAGGAGGGCCGGCAGCGCGCCGGCGGCCCGGGCCTTCCGGTTGATCTCCTCGGGCGTGCCGTAGCGGGCGACGACCGCGAGGAGGTCGTTGACGACCCGGGACTCGGGATCGAGCAGGAATGCGTTGAGGTCGTCGAGACGATCGGCCGGGATCGCAAGCCGGCTGCGGAGGTCGGTGCCCCGGTCCGTGACCTTCCCGATCATCCGAGAAGCCTCACGAGCTCATCGTATTCGTCGTCCTTCATGCCGAACCAGTTCTCGGGCTGGGGGAAGGTCCGCCCGGTCACCTCGTCGACGTATGCCGCCAGGCCGGACCGGATCACCGCCCCGGCATCCGCGAAGACCTTCGCCATGCGCGGGGTGAACTTCGGGTAGAGCGCGAACGCGTCGTGGTAGATCAGCAGCTGGCCGTGGGCGTCGGGTCCCGAGCCCAGGCTCATGATGATGCAGTGCTTCGCCCGCTCGGTGATCAGCCGGCAGACGCGATCCGGCACGAGCTCCAGCAGGATGCAGAACGCGCCGGCCTCCTCGAGGGCCCGCGCGTCGTCCACGATCTTCTTCGCCTGCGCCGCGCCCTTGCCCTGGAGCCGGAAGCCGCCCAGGGCGCTCACGCTCTGGGGGGTCAGGCCCAGGTGACCGATGACCGGGATCCCCGCCCGGGCGATCCCGGCGACGCGGTCGGCCATCTCTGCGCCGCCCTCGAGCTTGACGGCATCGCAGCCCGCCTCGGCCATGAACCGGCCGGCGTTCCGGATCGCCGATTCGACGCTCGGCTGGTAGCTCATGTAGGGCATGTCACCGACCAGCCACGCGGTCGGCGCCCCGCGGCGGACCGCCGCGGAGTGCCGGATCATGTCGTCCATGGTGACCGGCAGCGTGCTGTCGAACCCGAGCATCGTCATGCCCAGGCTGTCGCCGACCAGGATCATGTCGATGCCGGCCTGCTCCTGCAGGTGGGCGGTCGGGTAGTCATAGCAGGTCAGCCACGTGATGGGCGTGCCCTCGGCCACCTTGGCGAACAGCGTGGGCAGGGTGACCTTCTTCCGCTCGGACACCGCGGTCTCCTCTCGTGGACTGCCGCGACGCGGCATCGTCACGCCCGGATCATTCCGGCGGGGAGCGGGATCCGGAAGTGCCGTTGGGCCTACACTCCCGCTCATGACGGAACAATCCCGGCCCCGCGTCGGCGTCATCGGCCTGGGCACGATGGGTCGCGCGATGGCTGCCAACCTCGCCCGGGCCGGCTTCCCGCTCGCCGCGTGGAACCGGACCCCCGGGCACGCCGCCGAGCTCGAGGCGCTCGGCGTCAGGATCGCGGGCACGCCCGCGGCCCTTGCCTCGTCGGTCGATGTCACCCTCGTCTGCGTCTCCGACACGCCGGACGTCGAGAGCGTGCTGTTCGGCCCGGACGGCGTCGCGGCGGGTGCCGCGGCCGGGAGCCTGGTCATCGATTGCTCCACGATCGACCCGGCTGCCACCCGGCGGTTCGGCGCAACGCTCGCCCGCCAGGGGATCGGCTTCGTCGACGCGCCGGTGACGGGCGGCAGCGAGGGAGCGCGGAACGCGACGCTCGCGATCCTCGTGGGCGGCACGCCCGCGGACGTGGAGCGGGCTCGCCCGGTCCTTTCGGCGATCGGCCGGACCGTGACCCATCTCGGGCCCGTCGGTGCCGGCCAGGCGGCCAAGGCCGTCAACCAGGTGATCCTGGCGGGGACGTACCTGGGTGTCGCCGAAGGCCTCGTCCTCGCGCTGAAGGCCGGCCTCGACCCGGATCAGGTCGTCGCGGCCCTGTCCGGCGGGGCGGCCCAGAGCTGGGTGCTGGCGAACCGGAGCGGCCGGATGCTGGCCAACGACTACCCGTTGGGCTTCAAGGTTTCTCTCCACCTCAAGGACCTCGGCATCGCGCTGGCCCTGGCCCGGGAATCGGGCGCCGTGCTGCCCGTGGCGGCCCTGGCCGCGCAGCTCGAGGCGGGCCTCGTCGCGACGGGGCATGCCGACGACGACATGTCCGCCCTGGCCCGTGCGATCCGATCGCTTTCCGGGCTCGACGCATGATCCGCTCGATCGCGGCAGGGTAGGCTGGCCCCATGCATTACGAGCTGTTCATGGGAGCCGCGCTCGCCGAGGCGCGGGCAGCCGTGGAGGCCGGCGAGCGCCCGCGCGGGGCAGCCGCCGTGCTCGACGAGGCGCTGGTCGCCAGCGGCCACGAGGAAGTGATGGCGCGGACCGACCCGACTGCCCACGCCATCGTCGTGACGCTGCGCGAGGCGGCCGGGCGCCTGGGGCGGACGTCGCTCGCCGGCGTCACGGTCTTCGCGCTCGTGGAGCCGTGTGCCATGTGCGTGGGGGCCTTGCTCGAATCGGACGTCGACTGTCTCGTCTACGCGGTCCCGAACCCCCGGGCCGGGGCGGCCGGGTCGGTGATCCAGCTGGCCGACCACCCCGCCTTCTCGCGCCGCATGGACCTCGTCTCCGGGATCCTCCGCGCCGACGCCGCCGACCTGCTCGCGGAGGTGGCGCAGCCCTGACGTCTCGGCGCGCCGAGCGGGATCTGGGGAGTCGGGGTAGTGCCGCCGGCCCGCGCCGATCGCAGCTCCGTCCCCGCTGCTCCTGCCTTTGGTATCCTCTCGCCCGGAGAGGTGTCCGAGTGGTTGAAGGTGCCGCTCTCGAAAAGCGGTGTGCGCAAGCACCGTGGGTTCGAATCCCACCCTCTCCGCCACGCAGCTCGAACCCGTTCCGCCGGCCACCGCGCCGAAATGCCCGCGGAGAGGTCGCCTAGAGGCCTAGGGCGCCGCACTGGAAATGCGGTATGGGG
>CAZKXK010000130.1:0-6770 GCA_964556585.1 uncultured Anaerolineaceae bacterium | reverse complement strand
CGGCCTGGTGGTAGCGGATCCCGCCCTTGGCCGGGTCGCGGCCCAGGTTGTGCTGGACCCGGTAGCCCGTGAAGACGCGGATGCTCCCGTCGTCCATGTGGACCGGGAAGGTCACGGTGAGCGCGCGCCGGGGCTCGCGCAGGACCGCGCGGATGCCCGGGTCGAGCTTGAGGTGCTCGGCCGCGAGGTCGAACTGCTGCTGGGCGACCGCCCACGCGTTGATCGTCGCGGCAGCCTGCTCTGTGGTCATGGAGCGGAGTTCCTCCTGGTCGGTCGCCCGGAACGCGGGACGCCGGTTGCGATCGCCGCCCCTCCGGGACGGCCACGCTGCCGCCTCCGGGACGGCTGCCGGTCGGGACGATGCGGGCCCGGTGCGGGACCGCCCCTCCCCAACGGAGTTCTTGTTCGGCCGATCATCCAGCCGTGCCGTGCCGGCCACGAGTGCCGAACGGCGATGCCGGCCCCGGGCGGAATGGCCCGGACACCGACGGCAATGGTACCGAACCCGGCCCGTATCCGTCTCGCAACCATAGGTCGGGGGTCCCTCGGGTCGACGGTCCCGTGCGGCGCCCGGCGCGGCCCCGGCCTGGCGTCGCCCGCTGGCGCGAGGCGGGCGGCTCAGCGCCGGAGCAGGACCACCCCGCCGAGCGCGCCCGGGCCCACGTGGGGGCCAATGGAAGGGCCGATCATCTGGATGCTCACCAGAGCCGGGTCCACGCCGCCCGGGATTCGCCCGACCACGGTCCGGCGGAATGTCTCCACGTCGTCGACCCCTGTGTGGAGGATCGCGATGCGCTCCACGGGCCGGCCAGCCAGCAGCTCCGTCACGCGCTCGCGCGCCCGCGCCCGGGTCCGAACCCGTTCCGCGGTCTCGACCAGGCCGTCCACGACGGTGATGATCGGCTTGACGGACAGCATCGTCCCGATCGCCGCCCGAGCGGGCGAGAGGCGGCCGCCCTTCCGCAGGTACTCGAGCGTGTCGACCGTCACGAAGATATCCAGGTCCGCGGCCCGATCGCGGAGCGTGGCCGCGATATCGGCGCCCGGCCGCCCCGCGGCAGCGAGCTCGACCCCCAGCATCGCCAGGTGACCCACGCCCATCGATGCCGACGCGGAGTCCACGACGTGGATCTCGCGACCTGCGTGCTCCTTCGCCCCCGTCGCGGCGCTCGCGAACGTGCCCGACAGCCGGCTGCCGATGGTCACGCAGACGATCGATTGCGCCCCCTCGGCGAACGCCGCGGCGAAGACCGCCGCGAACGCGCCCGGCGCCGGGGCGGCCGTCGTCGGGAAGGGGGCGTCCGGGGCGAGCATGCGAGTCCAGAAGTCCGCTGCCGAGAGGTCCACGCCGGCCCGGAACTCCTGCGTCCCGAACCGGACCAGGAGCGGCACGACGCGGATCCCGAGCGCCGCGGCAAGATCGGGCGGCAGGTCCGACGCCGAGTCGGTGACGATCGCGACGGGTGGCATGTCGGCATGATACGGGCCGCATCCGGCCGCCGAGGCCCCCGAACCACCGGGCCGCTCGCCTGCCGGACCGGCTCTCCGACGCCCGATTCCCGGCGTCAGCCCTGCGCGCCGGCGCCGGGCCGGACGTCGGCGTCGAGCTGGTGCTCCACGCCGCGGAGCCACCAGAGGGGCAGCACCGCGATCGCGAGCATGACCAGGGTGGCGAGAAGCAGCCCGTCGATCCCGCTCCGGTCGGCGGCGGCCCCGCCCGCCAGGCTGCCGATGATCTGGCCGATGCCGAGGAACACGGAGTACAGGCCCATGATCGCGCCCCGGTCGCGCGGATAGGGCTCCGACATGTCCGCGAGCAGGCCGAGGGCTGCCGGCGTGGATCCAGCGAGCACGAACAGCCCGCCGACCACGGGCACCAGGAGGACGAGCGTCACGATCACGGGCAGGTCGCCGCCGTGGTTGATCGCGACGGCCGCCGCGACGAGCGCGGCGCCGCCGCACAGGCCGTAGAAGATGATGGTGGTCCGGCGCATCTTCTTGAACCGGTTGCCCCAGTAGACGAGGCCCGCGAAGAAGACGAGCATCCCGACCGCCAGCCCGGCGCTCACGAGCAGCGGCGACGCGCCGGCCATCAGGCGCTGGTTGGCGAAGCGCGGGTCGGGGCCCTGCACGAACTGGAAGATGGATTGGGACGTCCACAGGCCGATCGCGGCGTTGACCGCGATCCAGGTCGGCGCCAGGATCCAGACGTGGGCTCCGGAGAGGATCTGGAGGTAACGCGCCAGGCTCGTTCGCTGCCCGTGCTCGTGACCACCGTGCGCGGCCCGGGGGTCGGCGACGCCGAACCGGTAGATCGCCCACGAGATTCCGTAGACGACCGCGTTGAGGAAGAACGCGTCACGGTGGAGGAGCGTCCAGAGCGGCCCCGCGGCGACGATGCCCGCGCCCAGGCCGGCGAGCGTCGCGGCCTCGAAACGCGCGACCGCCTTCCCGCGCAAACCTTCGTCGGCCAGCGTGGCAATGGCGATGAAGCCCAGGATGGAAGGCACGCTGGCGGCGCTCGAGGCGCCCTCCAGCCAGCGCGTGGCGCCCAGCAGCCACAGGTTCGTGGTGAGCCCGGTCAGGATGACCGCGGTCGCCCCGAAGACGGGCCCGAACTGCATGATCCGGTGGTACCCGAAGCGATCGGCGAGCGACCCGAACAGCGGGGATAGGATCAGCTCGGCGGCGAAGAAGGCGGCCGTGAACACGGCAATTGTGATCGACGAGACGTGCGGTCCGCCATGCCGGTGAAGCTCGGCCAGGTAGTAGATGAGCATGGCACCGGTCAGGCCCGTGCTGAACCGAAGCGTGAGCGTCCCCACCGTGACCGACCAGAGTGAGCGTGGCACGGGTGCAGGGTACCCGGCATCCGCCGCGTCCGGCAGCCCGAGTTTTCACCCGGCGCCCCTAGAATGCCGATCCATGGACCCGGTCCGGCTGCTTGCCCCGATGCCGCTCGCCCGCGGCGGCGCGGGCGCCGTGGTCGCCCCGCATCACCTGGCGACCGCGGCTGGCCTCGGCATCCTCCGGCAGGGCGGCAGCGCGGTCGACGCCGCGATCGCGACGAACGCGGTTCTCGCCGTCGTGATGGGCGAGGCGTGCGGCCTCGGGGGCGACGCGTTCTGGCTCGTCTGGGACGAGGCCTCGGGCACCCAGACCGCGCTCAACGGGTCGGGCCGCGCTCCGGCGAGCACGGACCCGGAAGCCCTCCGGGCCCGCGGGCTGGCGACGCTGCCCCTTCGCGGGCCGCTCACGATCACGGTCCCCGGCGCGGTTCGGTCCTGGGCCGACGCGCATGCGCGCTGGGGGCACCTGCCGGTTGCCGCGCTGCTGGCCCCCGCGATCGAGTTGGCCAGGGGCGGCTTCCCGGCCGACGAGCATTTCGTGCGGGCGGTCGAGGCATCCGGCCCGATCTTCGACGCGGCCCTCGGGCCGCTGGCACGCGGCTGGCACGCCGTCTACCGGCCCCACGGGCGGCCATGGCACCTTGGCGAGCGGGTTCGGCTTCCGGCCCTTGGGACGACCCTGGAGCGGCTCGCGACCGCCGGGCTGGCCGATTTCTACACCGGGGAGATCGCGGCGCGCCAGGCCGCCGGGCTCGCGGCGGCCGGCTCCGCCTGCACCGCCGCGGATTTCGCGGGCCACGAGTCGACCTGGGAGACGCCGCTCGGCCTGGACTATCGCGGCGTCACGGCGACCACCCATCCGCCCAACAGCTCCGGCGTGACCGGGCTCGAGGTGCTCAACATTCTCCGGGCACTGCCGGCGCCCGACCCCGCCGAGTTCGTGCCGGGAGACGGTGGCCGCACGGCGGGCCCGGGCGTCCGCTGGGTGCACGCGGGGATCGAGGCGACCAAGCGCGCGCTGGCGGACCGCGACGCGTTCCTGACCGACCCGGCGTTCGCCAGCGTCCCCGTCGAACACCTCCTGGACCGCTCGTACGGTGCGGAGCTCGCCGCGGCGATCGATCCGGGGCGGGCTGCGCGGCCGGTGGCCGCCACGAACCCGCCGGGCGGAGGCACGGTCTTCCTTGCGGTCGTGGACGCGAGCGGCAGCGCGGTCAGCCTGATCGAGTCGAACTACGCGGGCTTCGGCTCGGGGATCGTGGAGCCGTCGACCGGGATCGCCTACCAGAACCGGGGCAGCTACTTCAGCCTGGACCCGGGCCACCCGAACGTCCTGGCCCCCGGGAAGCGAACGCTCCACACGCTGATGCCCGGGATGCTCCTTCGCGACGGCCGGCCGTGGGTCGTGCACGGCTCGATGGGCGGCGACGCGCAACCGGCGATCTTCGCCCAGGTCGTCTCGGCGCTGGTCGACGGTGGCGTTGACGTCGCGACCGCGGTCGGCGCGCCGCGCTGGCACGCCGCCCCGGCCCGGCACTTCGCCCCGCCGGACTCGGTGGTCATCGAGGCGCGATTCCGCGCCGGGCTGCTCGACCGGCTGGCCGCCATGGGCCATCACCTCGACGTCCGGGCGCCGTTCGACGGCGCGCTGGGGCACGCCCATGCCATCGAGCTGGTCGACGGCGGACCGGGCCGCGGCGGGACCCTGGCGGCCGCCACCGATCCCCGGTCGCTCGGGCTGCCGGCCGCCTGGTGAGCCCGATGCCCGAGCGCGAAGCGCTGCTCCAGCCGGGTCCGCGCGCCGCGCTGCTCGACCGGCTGAGCACGCTCACCGTCGCGGAGATGCACGCCCTGGACGGGGCCGTTCGAGCGCTGCGCATGGAGCAGCCCTACCGCGGGCGGGTCGACCGGGGCTTCTGGCTCGCCTGGCAGGCAGGCCCGCGGCTGACGAAGGTGGAACGCGCCGGGCTCGAGGACCTGTTCACGGCGGTGGTCGTCGCCATCGCCGGCGGGCTGACCGGGCTGGAAGCGCAGCGGATCACGGCGAGCTCCGGGGATCCCCAGCAGGAAGGCGTCCTCGGCGACCTGGCGCGCCTGTTCCTCCCGGCCTCGATCGGTCGGTCCCGGCCCGATGCGGCGATCCGGCTGATCGACCGCGCGGTCGCGCCGTGGGATCCGCACCTCGCGATCGTGGCGTGCTGGAACGTGGCTTGCGCCGCGATGCTCCGCGACCACCTTGCCGCCGGGATCGTGGGCGTGCTTGAGCTCGCGTGGCGGACGGCTCTCGGGGAGCTGCCTGCCTGACCCGCGCCGTTCCACCAGGCGCGGGCGCCGGGCGCGCCGCGCGGTCCACGACGCGTGCGATACTCGCGGCTGGACCAGCCAGCCCAATGCGGCACGCCACGGCAGCGCCGCCGCCGGAGGACCAGGTGACCTCGAACATCTCCCAGTCCTACCCGTATTCCAGCGAGACCGAGGCAGAGCGCGCCGCCGCGGTCGCGGCAGCGACCGCGGCGAACGCCGGCCTCGACGCGACCATCGCCAGCGAGGCCCTGCCGCTCGACGCCGGAGACAGCTGGTGGACCTACCACCACGGCGGCTGCGGCGGGACGCTCCACGTGGCCGGCTATGCGCTGGATCGGCACGCGGTCTACGTGGTCTGCGACCGCTGCGGGAAGACCGCCCTCCGCTGAGCGCCGGCGACCGCGTCCGACCACCACGACGGTGACCGTCCCTCCGAGGGGCGAGCCGGACCCCGTCCTGCTCCGCACCGCGCGGCGTCGACTGGTCGTCGACATGCTCGGGATCATCGCGTCCGCCGCCGGGTTCGGCGTCGTCTTCGGGCTCACCGCGCGGGCCAACGGTTTCTCCCCGCTCGAGGCGGTGGTGTTCTCGCTGGTCGTCTTCGCCGGGGCCTCGCAGTTCGCCGCCGCCGGCATGGTCGGGGCGGGCTACGGCTGGCCGGCGATCGTGGTGCTGACCGGGCTCGTCAATGCCCGGCACATCCTCTACGCCGCCGCGCTGGGGCCGTGGCTGCGCGACCGCCCGCGGCGCGAACGGGCGCTCATGGCGCACGTCCTGACGGACGAGGCCTTCGCGCTCAGCCTCGTCCACTTCCGGCGGCTCGGCGTCGCCGATCGGCGGGGCTACTGGCTGGCCGCGATCGGCGGCGTCTTCATCCCGTGGAACGTTGCCACGCTGGTCGGCGTGCTGGGCGGTCAGGTCGTCCCCGATCCGCACGTCCTCGGCCTGGACATCGTCTTCCCCGCCGCGATGGCCGGGCTCGCGGTGGGGCTGGCCACGGGCCGGCGGGAGGTCGCCGCGGGCATCGCGGGGGTCGGCATCGCCCTGGCCGTCGGGCTGGCGGTCGACCCGCGAGCGGGCGTCCTGGCGGGCGGCTTCGTCGGCCCGTTCATCGGCCTGCTGGTCCCGCGTCGCGATCCGGCCGTGCCCGAGCCGGACGAGCTGCCGGCGGAGCCGGGCGCGTTCAGCAGGCCCGGTCGGTCCGACGACGGAATCGCACCGTGATGGGACCGGCATGACCGGCGGGCTGGTCGTCCTCGCGCTGCTGATGGCCGCCGTCACCTACCCGTCGCGCGCGGTGCCGTTGCTGGCGCCGGCGTTCGAGCGGCTGCCGGTGCGTGCCCTCGAGTACCTCCGGCTGGTGGGACCGGCGGTCCTCGGGGCGATCGCCGCCTCGCAGGCATTGCTCGTGACGGGCGCGGACGGGCGCCCCACGATCCACGTCGGGATCGACGCCCTCGCGGTCGTCGCCTGCGTCGCACTCGTCGCCTGGCGCCGGAACCTCCTCCTGGGACTGCTCGTCGCGGTCGTCATGACCGCCGGGGTCCGGGCGCTCGGGGTGGGCTAGGCGGCCACGTCCCGCCGGCCGGGGCGCGGCAGCGGTCGGCCGGCGACGCG
>CAZKXK010000129.1:0-6774 GCA_964556585.1 uncultured Anaerolineaceae bacterium | reverse complement strand
GCGGGCGCTGGCGGGCGACGGCCCCACGCTCATCGAGGCCAAGGTCGCGCGGTTGACCGGGCACTCGTCCGACGACCAGCAGACGAAGTACCGGACCGAGGACGACCTGGCGGCAGGGCGCTGCCGCGACCCGCTGCCGGCCTTCCGCGACGAGCTCCGGGCCGCCGGCCTGCTGGACTCGGCGGCCGAGGCGCAGATCGCCGCCGAGGTCCGCGGGCTGGTGGACGACGCGACGGACTTCGCCGAGGCGGCCGCCGACCCCGACCCCGCGACGCTGCTGCGCCACGTCTACGCGGAGCCGGGAGACTCCAGCGTGTCGTCGGGGTCGCCGGGCGGAGGTCCCGGCTGATGGCGGTCCGGACCTTCATCGAGGCGATCCGCGAGGGGCTGCGCGACGAGATGCGCCGCGATGCAGCCGTGATCGTGCTGGGCGAGGACGTCGGCAAGAAGGGCGGCGTCTTCTTCGCCACGGACGGGCTCTGGGCGGAGTTCGGCGACGACCGGGTGATCGACACGCCGCTCACCGAGTCGATGATCGCCGGGGTGAGCATCGGCGCCGCCGCCAACGGCCTGCGACCGGTGGCCGAGATCCAGTTCGCCGACTTCATCTTCCCGGCGCTGAACCAGCTGATCCAGGAGGCCGCCCGAATCCGCTACCGGAGCAACGGCACGTACGGGTGCCCGATCACGATCCGGGCGCCGTTCGGAGCCGGAGTCCACGGCGCGCTGTACCACAGCCAGTCCGTGGAGGCGTTCTTCGCCCACGTGCCGGGCCTGAAGGTGGTCATCCCCTCGACCCCGTACGACGCCAAGGGGCTCCTGCGATCCGCGATCCGCGACCCGGACCCGGTCATCTTCCTGGAGCACAAGAAGATGTACCGGAGCGTCCGCGGCGAGGTGCCGGACGGGGAGTACGCGGTGCCCCTGGGCCGCGCGACCGTGACCCGCGAGGGAAGCAGGCTCACCCTGGTCGCCTACGGGCTGATGGTCCACTACGCGCTCGACGCGGCGGCCCGGGTGGCGGGGGAGGGGATCGAGACCGAGGTGGTGGACCTGCGGACGATCCGCCCGCTCGACGCCACGACCGTGCTGGCCTCGGTCCGCAAGACCGGCAAGTGCCTGGTGGTCCACGAGGACAACCGGTTCGGCGGGTTCGGCGCGGAGATCGCCGCGCTCGTGGCCGAGGAGGCGTTCGACTACCTGGATGGCCCGGTCACGCGCCTGGCCGGCCCGGAATCGCCAGCGGTGCCCTACGCGAGCGTGCTCGAGGATGCCTTCCTGATCACGCCCGAGAAGATCGCGGGCGCGATCCGGACGCTGGCAGCGTACTGACGCGGGCGGCGCCCGGCGGTGGCGGCCGGCCGTGCCCGCCCGGTCGTGCCCGCCGGTCGTGCCCGCCGCCGGCAGGGCCGGTCGCGTGCCCGGGAGCGCGAGATGGGCCACACTAGCGGAGCCGGGGGCGTCGCTGAACCAGCGAGGCGCCCGACGCGTACCAGCAGGAGACGCGGGACGCGGTCCCGCCCAGGAGGGACCCCGTGGCCAAGGTCACGATGCCGCAGCTCGGCGAGAGCGTCGCCGAGGGCACGATCGGTCGCTGGCTCAAGAAGCCCGGTGACCGGGTGGAGAAGTACGAGCCGATCGTCGAGGTCGTCACCGACAAGGTGAACGCCGAGGTCCCATCGCCGTTCGCCGGCGTCCTCACCGCGATCCTCGCCGAGGAGGGCGCCACCGTCCCCAACAACGCCGAGATCGCGGAGATCGAGACGACGGATAGCGACGTCGCGGCCGCCGCGCCGCAGGCGACGCCGCCAGCGTCCCCACCCCCGGCCGCGAGTCCGTCCGCAGCCCCGGTCGCAGGCCCGGCTGCAAGCCCGGCCGCCGCTCCCGTGGCCGCGCCGGCGACGAGGCCGGCACTGGCCGCCGGCGCACCGACGCCGCCCGCGTCCGGCGATCCCGAAGCCCGAATGACGCCGGCCGTTCGCCGGCTGCTCCGCGAGCACGGCCTCTCGGCTGCCCAGGTTTCCGGGACCGGCGGCGGCGGGCGCATCACCCGCGATGACGTGCTGGCCGTGGTCGAGGCGATCCGCACCGGCAGGTTCGGCGCGGGAGCCGGCGGGCCGGGGCCGGTCGGCGCACGCGCCCCAGGGGAAGCCCTCCAGTCCGCGCCACTCCCCAAGGGCGGCCCCGCTCCTGCGTCGGCCGGCCCTCTCGTCGTCTTCCCACCGGGCGCGGACGAGGTCCTCGTGCCGGTGACGAAGATGCGCCAGGGGATCGCGGCGCAGATGACGCGGGCCCTGCAGGTGCCGCACGCGTACGTGCACGTCGAAGTGGACGTGACCAGCCTGGTGCGGCTGCGCGAGTCCGTGAAGCGCGACTACCAGGCGCGCGAGGGCATCAGCCTGAGCTACGTGCCGTTCGTGATGAAGGCGGTCGTGGAGGCTCTCCGGAAGCAGCCCACCTTCAACGCCGTGTGGACCGACGAAGGGCTCATGGCGCGCCGGCGCGTCAACCTGGGCGTCGCCGTGGCGGTGGACGACGGCCTGATCGTGCCGGTCATCCGCGACGTGGACCAGCTTTCCATCAACGGGATCAACCGCGCCATCGCCGAGGTGGCGGTCCGTGCCCGGGCCAACCGGTTCCGCACGGACGACTTCGGCGGCGGCACGTTCACGGTGGACAACACCGGCTGGTTCGGCAGCAACCTGACGATGCCGATCATCAACGTCCCGGAAGTCGCCATCCTCACCATGGAGGCGATCACCAAGCGCCCGGTCGTGGTCGAGACGCCGCAGGGCGACGTCATCGCCATCCGGTCGATCATGAACATGGTGATCGGGATCGACCATCGCGCGAACGACGGCGCCCAGGCCGGCCTCTTCCTGCGCGACGTGAAGGCATGGCTCGAGGGTGTCGGGCCGGAGACCCCGGTCTACTAGGAGACGTGGTGGCGGAGCCGCCGGACAGCGTCACGGTGGCTGGGCCCGAGCCCGAGCCCGAGCGCGAGCGAGGCCGCATGTCGGTCGACGAGCGAGCCGCTCGCCGCGAGCGGCTCGTGCACGGCCGCGACCGCTACGCGAGCCTGGTCCGGGTCCTGCAGGCCGGCCGCGAGATCCCGCTCGCGCCGCGCCGCCGCCGGCGCCTGGGCCTTCCCGCCGACCTGGCCTGGAACCCGATCGGCACGAAGCTCGTGCTGCTCGTGGCCGTGGCGCTGCTCGTTCTGGTCGGGATCAAGCTCGGCGGTGACTGGCTGCGCGAGCGTTCGGTGGCCACGTGGGACGGTCCGACCGCCGGCGTGACGTCGGGCCAGCGCCTGGACAGCTGCCCGGCGGCAGACGGCCTGGCCTCGGTGGAGACGTACCCGAACTGGCTGCGCTACGGCGGCCGGCTCTACCTGCGCACGGACACCACCCGTCCCGGCCTGATCGACGGCGTCTCCTACCTCGACAGCGGCTACCACCTCGACAACGTCCGGCTGGTCCTTCTCGACAACACGCCGGACGGCCGCGCCCGGCAGGAGGTCATGCTGTGGAGCGAGGGCGCGATGGCGGGCTACATCTACCGGGTGGCACCGGGGTGCTGACGGCCCGGGGCCCGGTTGGGCCTACCGGCGCGCGCCGGGCGGTGACTGCCGGGCGGCCCGCGGGCGGCTGGCGGCCGCCGCCGTACACTGGGTGGCGATGAGCCGCGAGCTGCCGATCTTCGCCCCGGCCGCCGGCGATGGCGATGGCGGGACCACCACCGCGAGGCGCCACCCGGAGTGGCTTCGAGCCCGGATCGCGGGAGGCGACGGCTTCAGCGACCTGCGCCGCCTGATGCGCGCCCAGAACCTCAACACGGTCTGCGAGGAGGCCCGCTGCCCCAACCTCGGGGAGTGCTGGGACCAGCGCACGGCAACCGTGATGATCCTCGGCGACACGTGCACCCGCGCCTGCGGGTTCTGCGCCATCAAGACGGGCCGGCCCACCTGGTTCGACGCCGACGAGCCACGGCGGGTCGCGGAGGCCGTCGAGGCGATGGGCCTCGAGCACGTCGTCGTGACATCGGTCGCCCGCGACGACCTGCCCGACGGCGGCGCGAGCGTCTTCGCGGAGACGATCCTGCGGCTCCGGGACCGCTGCCCGGCGATGGGCGTGGAGGTGCTGATCCCCGACTTCAACGGCCAGGAGGCGCCGCTGCGGACCGTGATGGAAGCCGGTCCGGACATCCTGAACCACAACGTCGAGACGGTGGAGCGGCTCCAGGCCCCGGTCCGCAAGCGGGCCCGCTACGACCGCAGCTTGGGCGTCCTCGAGCGCGCGAAGTCGTATGCCGCCGAGCTCGGTCGGGTGGCCCACACGAAGAGCTCGATCATGGTCGGGCTGGGCGAGGAGCGCGCGGAGCTCTCGCGGACCTTCCGCGACCTGCGCGCCGTGGACTGCGACATCCTGACCCTCGGCCAGTACCTGCGACCGACGGTGGACCACCTGCCGCTGGTCCGCTACTACCACCCCGACGAGTTCGCGGAGATGAAGGTCGAGGCGCTCGCGCTCGGATTCCGGCACGTGGAGTCGGGGCCGCTCGTGCGCTCCTCGTACCACGCCCGCGACCAGGTCCCGGGTGCCGAGCTGCGGGCGCTCCGCCGCCGGCAGGCGACGCTGGACGCCCAGGGACGAGTGATCCCTGCCTGATCCGGCCCGCGGCGGTCGCGTCAGAGGATCTTGGAGAGGAAGCTCTTCGTGCGCTCGTGCGTCGGGTTGGTGAAGAAGTGCTCGGGCGTGCCTTCCTCGATGATCTGGCCGTCGTCCATCATCACGACCCGGTCAGCGACCTCGCGGGCGAAGCCCATCTCGTGCGAGACGACGATCATCGTCATGCCCTCGCGGGCCAGCTCCTTGATGACCTCCAGGACCTCGCCGATCATCTCCGGGTCGAGCGCAGAAGTCGGCTCGTCGAACAGCATCAGCGCTGGCTTCATGGCGAGCGCCCGCGCGATCGCGACGCGCTGCTGCTGCCCCCCCGACAGCTGGTTCGGGTAGACGTTCTCCTTGGAAGACAGGCCAACCCGGGCCAGCAGCGCCCGGCCCATCTCGACCGCCTCGGCGCTCGGCGTCTTCCGGACCAGCAGGGGTGCCTCGGTAATGTTCTGGAGCGCGGTCATGTGCGGGAAGAGATTGAAGCGCTGGAAGACCATCCCGATCTCCTGGCGCTGCTTCGCGATGTTCTTCTCGCGATCCTCGACCAGCTTGCCGCCGACCTCGCGGTAGCCGATGAGGTGGCCGTTCACGAAGATACGCCCGCCCTGGATCTTCTCGAGGTGGTTCACGCAGCGGATGAAGGTGGTCTTGCCAGAGCCCGACGCCCCGATGACGACGACGACCTCCTGCCGCTTGACGGTCATCGAGACGCCCTTGAGGACGTGCAGCCGGCCGAACCACTTCTCGACCCCAGCGGCCTCGACGACCACCTCGTTGGGTGGCAGCGGGACGCCGCCTATGGCGCCGAGCAGGTCGCCGGGCTTCTCGAGCGTCATCAGCGCCCTCCGCTGATCACGGGAGCTTCCTCGCCGAGGGTCGGGCTGCGGCCGAACAGGCGGTCCATCAATCCCGGGCCCGCGTTGGCGCTGCCGGCAGTCCCCTTGGCCAGACGTCGCTCGATCCACGCCTGGATGACGCTCCAGATCGTGGTCAGCAGCAGGAACCAGACGGCAGCCGCCAGGTAGAACTCGAACGGGGCGAAGTAGTTGCCCTGCTTGCGATTGAAGACCGTGTACAGCTCGGGAACGCTGATCAGGACGAGCAGGGACGTGGTCTTGAGCATGTTGTTGAACTCGTTGCCAAGGGGCGGCACGATCACCCTGGCCGCCTGGGGGAGCACGATCCGGCGCATCCCCTGGCCGTACGTCATCCCCAGCGACTTGGCCGCCTCCATCTGGCCGGGGTCGATCGCGAGGATTCCCGCCCGGACGATCTCGGCGAAGTAGGCGCCCTCGTTGACACCCAGGGCAAACACGCCGGCCTGCACCGCGCCGTCGATCTTGATTCCCAGGAAGTTGATGGTGGGCCAGCCATAGATGTGGGCGACGCTCAGGCCGAAGTAGAAGAGCACGATCTGGACGACGAGCGGGGTGCCGCGGAAGAGCCAGATGTACACGTTGGCGATGATCCGGAACGGCCGGAACTTCGCCATCTTGGCGAGTGCCGCGAACGTCCCCAGGGTCACCCCGATCAGCTGGCTGGTGATCGCGATCGAGACGGTCAGCCAGAGCCCGTTCTGGATCTGGCTGTCGGGGTGGAAGACCGAGTCGAAGAAGTAGTTCCAGTTGAGGTGGACGGTGCTCGATGCGCTGGACGAGCAGCCCGCGACGAGCACCGCGACGACGGCGATCCCGACCGGCACGACGGCCGACTGGAGTCGCTGCGGTCGCGGGCGTGGCCGCGGGCTGGACATCCCGGCGAGTCCGTCCTGGCTATTGGACCTTGTTGAGCTGCCCGGCGACGTCGGCGGTGATGGCGCCGCTCTGGTCGCCGTACTTGGTCAGGATCTGCAGGTAGGTCCCGTCGTTGATCATCGAGACGAGCGCGGCCTGGACGGCGGTCACCAGGTCCTTGTGGCCGGCGTCGTTGGCGACGCTGATGCCCTCGAGGGCCGGCTGAAGCGGCGGGACCGGCGCCAGGTCGAACTGGACGTGTCGAAGGCCTTCCACGGCCTGGTGACCGCGTCGCGGATGCTGGAGACGGCGCACACGGCCATCAAGCAGGTCGAGGCGGTCGAGTCGCAGGTCCAGGCCTTCCTGGA
>CAZKXK010000128.1:0-6814 GCA_964556585.1 uncultured Anaerolineaceae bacterium | reverse complement strand
CCGCGGAGAGGTCGCCTAGAGGCCTAGGGCGCCGCACTGGAAATGCGGTATGGGGCAACCCATCGAGGGTTCGAATCCCTCCCTCTCCGCCACCGTTTGAGCACGAACTCGGGCGTCAGCCGGTCGGCTGGTTCGCGCTTGGCGAGGGTTTACAGCCACGGGGTCAGGGATTCTATTGCCGTGACCTCGCACGGACCGTCCTGCGCCAATCTTGCCAGCCGCTCCCTTATGCCCGACGAGCGGCAGGTCAACCTGCTTGGGAGCCGGGCGACGAACTCTCCCGTCCCGGTCGCACTATGGCCCGACATAGGCCACGTCCAGGATCCGGAAGACCTGGCCGCCTGGGGCGCTGAAGTAGGCGTGGCTGCTGCCCGGGTGGCGGAACGCTGGGATGCCCGCCTCGCGAACGCGCTGCTGACAACCCGCCAGGTCGGCCGTTCGGAACTCGATCCAGGCACCACGAGAAGCCGTCGCGTCGTCGATCGGCTCCGCGGGCGGCTGAGGCGCGAGTTCGCTGAACTCGACGCTGAAGCCGCTACCGTCGCCGAACGCGACAAACAGGATCGGATGGGCCAAACCGACGTCGCGCTCCATCACCCCGCAACCGAGAACGTCTCGGAAGAGCGCGGTGAAGGACGTGCGATCCTCCGGCCGAACGAAGAGATGGACGCGTGCGCCCAAGCCCACGATCGCGAGGTTGCCCACGTGCGATGCCTCGCCGCTCACGAGCTGGCCACCGGCTTCACCGGCCCGTTTCGCCTGGCGACCTCGGCCACGACCTCGGGCCAGTGGCGCCAGTCGTAGATGAGGGTGATGGATCGGATCAGGCCGTCTTCGAAGGTCAGGAACTCACCGCTCAGGACCGCGCCGGCGGGTGTGTCGGTAACGAAGTCGTAGAGGACGAAGGCACGGTTGCCTTCGACGACGATCTCGCGGATGTCATTGCGAACAACAATGCTCGCCAGGCGCGGCAGCCCGGCCATGTACTCGGCCGCGCCACGCGTCGCCTTGCCGACGGTGCCGTCGAAGACGACGTCGGGATGGAGCATCTCGGCGACTCGATCCAGCCGCCCGTCACCGAAGGCATGGTTGTAGTAGATCACCAGGTCGCGGATGTTTGCGCTCATCGGATCCTCCGGTTTCGTTCCCTGCCGCATGGGCGGCGCGTCAGGTGATCGCCTGAGCTGGAGACAATAGAGCGATTAACTGGAGGAAATCAAGTGCTACACTCGCCTGGTGAAATCCTACGGCCAGTACTGCGGACTCGCGAGAGCGCTCGACGTCATCGGCGACCGCTGGGTTCTCCTCATCGTCAGGGAGCTGCTTGATGGGCCGCGCCGCTACGCCGAATTGCTCGACGGACTCCCGGGGATCGCGACCAACCTGCTCGTCGACCGACTCCGTTCGATGGAGACGTCCGGGTTGCTTGCCAGGCAGGACGACGGCCGTTACGCCCTGACGTCGCGGGGGGAAGCGCTCAACGACGTGGTCTATGCCATGGGCCGCTGGGCTGGGCCGCTCATGCTGCGCCCACCCGGCGATGACGCATTCCGCTCGCACTGGTTCCGGCACATGGTCGTGGTCAGGTTCGAGGGCGTCGACCCGCGCCGGGGCAACCTTGTGCTCGAGATCCACAGCGGCGACGAGCCGATGACGCTGATCTCGGCCGGCGGCCGGGTCCACATGGTCCGGGGCCGGGTCGACAAGCCGGACATCGTCCTGGCCGGCCCGCCCGAAGGCGTCGTGGGCGTGATCGTCGGCGCCTTCCCGCCCGCCGAAGCCGCAGCGCGGGGCGTCTCGATCGTCGGCGACGCCCGCAAGCTGAAACGCCTGCGTCCCGCGTACCGAAGCGCCACCGCGACGGCCACCGCGACGGCACCCAAGGCCACCACGACCGCCTGAGTCGACCCGGCAACGACAACCTCATCGGGTAGCCGTGAGACGCTCGGCCCGGACGGAGGTGGCCGGACGATGTGGCGGTTGGGCTGGGGCTTCGGCCCGGGCCTGCTCCTGTGGGTGTTCTTCATCGCGTTTGCCACCGCGCTGATCGTGGCCCTCATCGTGCGACTCGTCCGGGGACCGCGCCGCCGGTACTGGATGGACCGTCCACATCCGGATGACCTCGAGCAGGTGCTCCGGTCGCGCTTCGCACGCGGCGAGATCGGAGCCGACGAGTACCAGCAGCGTCTCGACGTGCCGCGCCGGACGAGCCAGCCGCCCCGGACGTGAGCCGGTGGGCGGATCGCCGAACCGGCTGGTTCTTTGCTGCGTGCGCCGGCGCTGCAGGCTTCTTCCTCGTCGAATGGGTGGCCCGCCAGCGCGGCAAGGCGGGCGAGACGCGCACGTGGCGGCCGTGGCCAGGCTGCGGGAAGGTCGTCAACTAGGCCCGCTGCGCGGCGCCATTCGGTCGTAACGTCTCGGTCTTGTCGAGGGGCTCCTCCCGCCCGTGCGCGACGCTGCTCCTGGGGAGGCGTCGGGGCGTCACCGCCTCGGGCGTCTCGAACGTCAGGGAGTCGCCGCCATCAGCGGGATTGAACTCGCAGTCACCCGGATGGATGCGGCACCTCCGCAGGTCGCGGTCGAAGCCGGGGCAGTCCTCGGTCATTGGGCAGTCGTCGACCATGGCTGAACGATCCTCTCGGGACCCCGACAGGATCGAGAGCCGAATGGCACGGCACCCGGTCACTCGGTCCGCGCTCATCCCGCCAAGGTCAGCGGCACGGCCCCCGAACCGTCAACGATCGCCTCGAGATTACCGAAGGTCGACCGGGGCACAGACATTGCCAGGGGCCGTGCAGCGGGAGAATCGCGGGGCGTCCGCGAGTTGTCATTACTGGTCGTAACACCCCCGGCAGGGCCCGCGTCCACACTCGCCCAACTGTCGGTTGCCTCGTCTTCGCCGCCACCTGCGCCGCGCTCATCGGTGGTCGCGGCCCCGCCGCGGCCCGAGGCAGCCGGCACGACCGTCGGATGGGCAGCCGCCCCGGCCGGGCCCCCTGCTATGATCGACCTGCCGTGCTAGGCGGGGAACTAGCGGTGCCCTGTACCTGCAATCCGCTCCAGCAGGGCTGAATTCCCTCCCGAGGTCTTCGTTTTCGAGAGCCGCCGGCGCGAACGGCGTCGAGGATCGGGTCCCGCGCAGCGGCGACACGCGAACCGCGTCAGGTCCGGAAGGAAGCAGCGCTAAGCGAGGCTCGTCGGGTGCCGCGGCCAGGCCTGGTCTGAGCCGATCGCACTGGTGGGCGCGGGGACGTCCTGGTCGACGGGGGGTGCACGGCACTACTTCTGCCAGTCGCCGCGACCGGAGCCGGGGATCCAGTGAGCGAACGCCCAACGCACCAGGCCCTGTACCGGCGCTGGCGAGCCCAGCGGTTCGAGGACGTCGTCGGCCAGGACCCGGTCGTGACAACGATCCGGAATGCCCTGCGGACGGGCCGGACCGCCCATGCGTACCTGTTCGTCGGCCCGCGCGGGACCGGCAAGACGTCCCTGGCCCGCATCCTCGCCAAGGCCATCAACTGCCCGAACGTGGCGGATGGCGAGCCGTGTGACGCGTGTCCATCCTGCGACGCGATCCGGGAAGGCCGAGCGCTCGACGTCGTCGAGCTCGACGCGGCATCGAACAACCGCGTCGACGACATCCGTGAGCTCCTGCCGCGGATCTACACCGCGCCCGCCGACCTGCCGACGAAGGTGTTCATCGTCGACGAAGTCCAGCGCATCACGCAGGGGTGGGACGTCCTCCTCAAGACGCTCGAGGAGCCCCCGCCGCACGTCCTCTTCGTCTTCTGCACCACAGATTCCAGCGGAGTCCGGCCGGCGGTCCTGTCACGTGTCCAGCGGTTCGACTTCCGGCCGCTGCCGCCCATCGTCATCGAGGCGAAGCTCCGCCGGATCCTGGCAGCCGACGGGCGCGCCGCCGAGCCGGAGGCCATCGCCCTCGTCGCGCATCTCGCCGATGGCGGGATGCGCGACGCCGAGTCGATCCTCGACCAGCTGCTCTCGGGCGATGTCGGCCCGCTCACCGCGGATGCCGTACGGGACCTGCTGGGCCTCGCCGACGGGGACTCGGTCGCGACCTTCGTGACCGCGCTTGCAACGGGTGACCCGGTCACCGGAATCGCACTTCTCGACGGGCTGGAGGAGCGGGGCCGCGACCTGCGTTCGTTCACGGACCAGGCCGTCGATGCGCTTCGCGCGGCGCTTCGCGGCTCCCTCGCGGGGGTCGCGGGCGCCGGCTCGTTGCCGGGTCTCGACACGCCTGCGCTTGTCGCCGCCGCGCGGCGCCTCGCCGCGATCGACCCGGCGAGCGCCGCTCCAGGTGGCATGCGCTTCCAGCTGGAGCTGGCCCTCCTGGCGGCCGCCTCACCGGCTCCACCGACGCCGGCAGCGACCACCGCGGCTCCGCCGGTCCGCGAGCGCGCGACGACGCGTGCGGACAAGGGTGCGCCTCGCGAGCCCGTCTCGGCCGCGCCGGCGCCCGTCTCGGCCGCGCCGGATCTTCCCCCGATGAGCGCAGCCGAGGCCGCCCAGCCGGGCGTGGCCGCCCCGCCGAGCGTGGCCGCCCCGCCGAGCGTGGCCGCCCCGCCGAGCGTGCCTGCCGCGCCGGTGACCGCTTCGGCCGGCCCGGAGTCCACCCCGCCGCCCGCCGACCCGGGCTCCGACGAGCCGCTCCTGGAGCTTCGCCGCCGCTGGCCCGAGATCGTCGCGCTCATCAGCCGCCATCCCCCCACGAAGCCGCTCATCGAGGCATGCCGGCCCATGGCCGTGGACGGGACGGTCGTCACGCTGGGATTCCCGGAGAGCCAGCTCTTCCTGCGCGACGTGGCAGATCGCCGCCGCCCGACGCTCGAGGAAGGCCTCTCTCGCGTCCTCGGCCACCCGGTCGCGGTCCGCTGCGTCGCGACCAATGTCGAACTGGACGTCGCCCCGCCCTCCGACGCGGAAGGCTCCGCGGTGATCGCCGCGGCACGGGCCGTCTGGGGAGACGAGCTCGTCGGGGTGGCCGAAGTCGACTGACGGCGCGCGACCCGGGCCGACCCTGCGCGGCTGGCCGCGATGTCGCAGACTCTGGGGACGATCGGTACGCCGTGCGCCGGACGATGGAGGATGGGATCGGGATGAGCTTCGGCAATCTCCAGAAGATGGCCCTGCAGATGCAGCAGAACATGCAGCGCGTGGAGGAGGAGCTCGCGGCTGCCGTCCTCGAAGGCACTGCCGGCGGGGGCGTCGTGCGCGCCGTCGTGACCGGCAAGCAGCAGCTGGTGCGCGTCGAGATCGACCCGAGCGCGGTGGACCCGGCGGACGTGGAGATGCTCCAGGACCTGGTCGTGGCTGCCGTGAACGACGCCCTGCGGGCGGCCCGGGAGCTCAGCGAATCGAAGATGGCCGCCGTGACCGGTGGCCTCCGCCTGCCCGGGATGTAGGCGAGCAGCCCGCGTGTCGTCCGCCGTCATCGCTCCCGTGGCCCGCCTCATCGAGGCGTTCTCGCGGTTGCCCGGGATCGGTCCAAAGACAGCCCAGCGCCTCACCTACCATCTGCTCCGGGCGCCGGACGCCGAGGCGCGGTCGCTCGCGGCTGCCCTCGTGGCCGTTCGCGATGAGGTCGTCTTCTGCACCACCTGCTTCAACATCAGCGACGCAGCCATCTGCCCGATCTGTCGCGACGGGTCGCGCGACGGCCGCCGGTTGTGCGTGGTCGAGGAACCCCTGGATGTCCTCGCGATCGAGCGGACGGGCGAATGGCGCGGCCGGTATCACGTGCTCAATGGTGCGATCAGCCCGATGGACGGCATCGGGCCGGAGCGACTCCGGATCGCCGAGCTGCTCGAACGGGCGGCAACGGCCAGTCTGGACGGCGAGCCGTTCGAGGAGGTCATCCTCGCCACCAACCCATCGCTCGAAGGCGACGTGACCGCCGCCTACATCACGGAGCGCCTCGAGGAGCACGTCGGGCTCGTGACGCGACTGGCGCGTGGCCTGCCGGTCGGCGGCGACCTGGAGTATGCCGACGAGATCACGTTGATCCGGGCGTTCCAGGGCCGCCGGGCGGTCTGACCCGTGAGCAACCTCGTCTTCGAGATCCTGCTTCGGCTGGCCAAGGCCGGCGCCGCGCTCGTTGTCGCGATCGTGACCTACCTGCTGGCGACCGGCCCGTTCGGGGCGCCCGGATCGCCCGAGCTGGCGCTGCTCGCGTGGCTCTCGGGGGCTGCGTTCATCCTGCTCGTCGAGACGAGCCCGATCTGACGGCCGCCGCCTCGCCCGTGCCTCGAGCGGGTCGGTTTGACACTCTCGGGGCCGCCCCTTACCATTCGGCGAGTTGCCCCGCCCCCGGGTGAGTCCCGAGCGATCGGAGACCCCGGAGCCGGCTGGGTTGCTTGACACCATGGACGCGAACCGCCACAATCGGTGGTCGCGCCCGCTCCTCGGGTCGATCCGAGTTGCCTCGTGGGCGGCACCTTAACAACTGAAGAGTGGCAGGAAATCCGGAAAACGGATGTGCGAGCGGTCAAACCCTGCGATGTCAGTCACGGCGCAAGCCGTGCGAAACCTTCGGAGAGTTTGATCCTGGCTCAGGATTAACGCTGGCGGCGTGCATGAGACATGCAAGTCGAACGGACGAGTGGGCTTGCTCACTCGTTAGTGGCGGACGGCTGAGTAACGCGTAGGTGACCTGCCCCGAAGTGGGGAATAACTGCCCGAAAGGGTGGCTAATACCGCATGTGGTGTCACGTTCGGTCGTGACTCCAAAGCCGCAAGGCGCTTCGGGAGGGGCCTGCGTCCGATTAGCTCGTTGGTGGGGTAATGGCTCACC
>CAZKXK010000127.1:0-6854 GCA_964556585.1 uncultured Anaerolineaceae bacterium | reverse complement strand
CCTACGACGTCCTCGTCGCCGGCGGGGGTGCGACCGGGGCCGGTGTGCTCAGGGACCTGGCGCGGCGGGGCCTTCGCACGCTGCTCGTGGAGCGCGGTGACTGGGGGACCGGGACCACGGGGCGCTACCACGGCCTCCTGCACTCCGGCGGCCGGTACGTGGCCAAGGACAGGCTCGCGGCGCAGGAGTGCATCTCCGAGAACCGCATCCTCCGCCGCATCGCGCCGGCCAGCATCGAGGACACTGGCGGCTACTTCGTCGCCACCCCGGCCGACCCCGACGACTACGTCACCGCCTTCCCGGCGGCCTGCTTGGCGGCCGACGTCGACTGCGAGGAGATCCCGGTCGCCGAGGCGCTGCGGCGCGAGCCGGCCCTGAACCCGGCCATCCGGCGCGCCTTCAAGCTGCCGGACGGCTCCGTGGAGCCCTGGCAGCTCATCGAGTCGAACATCGCGGATGCGCGGGCGCTCGGCAGCGACGCGTGGTCGTACCAGCGACTCGTGGAGATGGAGCGCGAGGGCGAGCGGATCGTCGCGGCGACGCTGCGCGACGAGCGCTCGGGCAGCCTGACGCGCATCACGCCGCGCTTCGTCGTCTCGTGCGCGGGTGCCTGGGCCGGCCAGATCGCCGCCATGGTCAACGTGTCCGTCACCATGCATCCCGGCAAGGGCACGATGCTCATCTACAACCAGCGGATGACCGACACGGTGATCAACCGGTGTCACAAGTCGTCCGACGGCGACATCATGGTCCCCGTCCACACGGTGGCGATCCTCGGCACGACCGAGCAGCGCGTGGAGGACCCGGACCAGTACGAGATCACGCGCGACGAGGTGGCCGCCCTGATCCGGGAGGGCGAGAACCTCTTCCCGGACCTCGGCCGGATGCGGCTCCTGCGGGCCTACGCGGGCGTGCGGCCGCTCTACCAGCCGCCCGCGGAGGTCACGGCTGACGCCCTGAAGGACGGACGCCAGATCTCCCGTGCCCACACGGTTCTCGACCACGCCTCCCGGGACGGCGTGGAGAACTTCGTCACGATCGTCGGTGGCAAGCTCACCACGTTCCGCAGGATGGCCGAGGACACGGTGGACCTGGTGTGCGACAAGCTCGGAGTCACGGAGCCGTGCACGACGGCCGACGCGATCCTGCCCAACCAGGTCCCCGGGAAGACGTACTGGCTCGGCCACCGGTTGGCGGAGCACGAGGCGGAGGGCGGCGGGGACAACGGCCTCCTGTGCGAGTGCGAGTTCGTCACCCGGCCCATGCTGGATGCGTTCCTGGACCGGCACCCCGGTTGCTCGCTGGATGACGTCCGGCGTGGCACTCGCCTCGGCATGGGGCCCTGCCAGGGCGGCTTCTGCACGTTCCGCGCGGCCGGCGTCGTGGGCGAGCGCGCGGGACACGCCGGCGCGGCCGACGTGGCCGAGCTGGCGGACCGGGCGATCCTCGGGTTCCTCAGGGAGCGTTTCAAGGGAACCCGGCCGATCGCGGCCGGCCGGCAGCTCCAGGAGCAATGGATGATCTCCGGCGTGTACGGCGGGGGGCTGGGGGTCGAATCGCTGATCGAGCACGGGACGCCCGACGCGTCCGGGGAGGTTGCCGGTGCCCAGCGCTGACGTTGTCGTCATCGGGGCCGGCCTCGCCGGGCTGACAGCCGCCATCGCGGCCGCGGAGTCCGGTGCGCGGGTCCACGTCCTTGCCAAGGGCCACGCCGCTACCCATTGGGGGCCGGGCGGGATCGACGTGGCCGGGATCCCGGCTGCGTCCACGCCCCGCGATGGGATTCGCCTGCTCGCCGGCGAAGCCGGCCATCCGTACGCGTTCCTCGGGGCCGACGTCGCCGCGGCCCTCGACTGGATCCGCCCGCACCTCGCGGCCGGAGGCGTCGAATATGTCGGCGACCTCGACACGCCGCTCCAGCTCGCCCCGACGTCGATCGGTGGGACGCGCCGCGCCGCGATCCTGCCGGCCGGCCAGGCTGCCGCACTCTCTCCGTGGGCGGCGGGGGAGCGCCTGGTGATCTGCGGCATCGCCGGCTTCAAGGACTTCTGGCCCGAGGCGATCGCGGCCAGCCTGGCGCGTGCCCGCGTCTGGGACGGCGGCAACCGGCCCGCGTCCGTGACGCCCATCAGCGTGGTCCTGCCCGGGCTCGCCGGCCGGCACAACCTCAATGCGCTCGAGATCGCCCGCCGCTTCGATGATCCTGCCTGGCGCACCAGCGCGATCGAGGCGATGGCGCGCGCGATCGCGGCGGCGCCCGGTTCCGGGGGCCGCGTTGCGGTGCCCGCCGTCCTCGGGATCCGCGACCACGCGGCGGTCCTCGAAGCGATCCGGGCGAAGATCCCGGCAGCCACGTTCGAGATGCCGCTTGTCCCGCCCAGCGTGCCCGGGATGCGCCTCTACGCGGCGCTTCGGGCCGCCCTCATCCGGGCCGGCGGGCATGTCCAGATCGGCGAGATGATCGAGACGATCGACCGCGACGGGCGCGCCGTCACGGCCGTCGTGTCCGCCGCCGCAGCCCGGACGTACACGGTTCGGGCGGGGGCGCTCGTCCTCGCCACGGGCGGCATCGCCGGTGGCGGGCTCGTCGCGGAGCGCGATGGCCGGCTGCTGGAGCCCCTCCTGGGGCTCCCGGTGGAGGCTCCCGCGGCGGATGACTGGCTCGCCGTCGACGCATTCGAGCCGGCGGGTCATCCCCTGGAGAAGGCAGGGATCCGCACGGACGCCGAGCTTCGGCCGGTGGACGCCGACGGGACGCCCGTGTTCGAGAATGTCCGCGTGGCCGGCAGCCTCCTCGCCGGCCAGCGGTATATCCGGGATCGTTGCGGCGACGGCGTCGCGCTCGCCAGTGGATGGCGGGCGGCACGATCGCTCAGCGCGGTCCCGGCTGGGCGTGCCGCAGCGCCGGGGAGCGAGCGACCATGACGATCGCCGAGCTGATCATGGATGCCTCCGAGGAGGCGGTCGGATACTCGTCCGACGAGTGCCTCAAGTGCAACGTGTGCGTGACCGTGTGCCCGGTCGCGCGGGTCACCGACCTCTTCCCGGGCCCCAAGTACGTGGGTCCCCAGGCCCAGCGGTTCCGGACCGGCCATGCCCAGCCCGTCCAGGTCCCGGGCGCGCCGTTCATGCTCTCTCCCGACGTCACCGTCGACTACTGCTCGGGCTGCGGCTGGTGCACCTCGGCCTGCCCGGCCGGCGTGAAGATCGCGGAGATGAACAGCCAGTCCCGGGCCCGGATGAAAGCCGGCAAGCGCCCCAAGCTGCGCGATTGGGGCCTGGGCCAGACGGACCTGGTCGGCCAGGTCGGCGTCCTCTTCTCGCCGATCGCCAACTGGGCGCTGGCCAACCGGCCGATCCGCGCGATCATGGAGACGACCGTCGGGATCCATCGCCAGGCGCCGTTCCCCAAGTTCGGCCGCCGCACGCTCCAGTCAACCTGGAAGCGCCGCCAGAAGCGGCGCGGCACGACGGCCGCGCCCGGACCGGATCGGGCCGTCGTCTACTTCCACGGCTGTTCGGCGAACTACTACGAGCAGCACGTCGCCGACGCCGCGGTCGAGATTCTCCGGCGCAATGGCTTCGAGACGATCATTCCCGAGCAGGTCTGCTGCGGGCTGCCGCTGATCAGCAACGGGATCTACACGGACGCGCGCCAGAAGGCCCACCGCAACCTCGACGTGCTCGCCCCCTATGCGAGGCAGGGGTACCGGATCATCGGGACCTCCACCTCCTGCACCCACACGATCAAGGCCGAATACCGGGAGATGCTCGACCTCCACGATGAGGACGCGACCGTGGTCGCGAACGCAACGTGGGACATCTGCGAGTTCCTGCTGGATCTCCACGAGCAGGGCAAGCTCAACACGCAGTTCGGCCGGCTCGACGAGGACCTGCCCTACCACGCGCCCTGCCAGCTCCGCTCCCACGGTATCGGCCTGCCGGCGATGGACCTGTTCGCGCTGGTCCCGGGCCTGCGTGCAGCCGACATGGATCACGACTGCTGCGGCATCGCGGGCACCTACGGCATGAAGAAGGAGAAGTATCCGATCGGCATGGCGGTCGGTGCCCCGCTGTTCGAGAAGATCAAGGCGAGCAACGCGCCGGAAGCCGCCTGCGACTCGGAGACGTGCCGCTGGCAGATCGAGAAGGCGACGGGAACGCGAACCCGACATCCCATCGAGATCCTTCTCGACGCGTACCGCGCAGGTGATTCGGAGCGCCTGGCGGCACGCGGACCGCTCGCGCCCGCGGGGACTTGAGCCCGGTGGCGGGGGCCGGCGACGACGCGGCGCTTGTTGGGCTCGTCATCGTGTCGCATTCGGCGAAGGTCGCCGACGGCACGCTGGAGCTCGCCTCGCAGATGGCCGGCGATGACGTGCGCATCGTCGCGGCGGGCGGCCTCGAGGACGGCAGCATCGGCACGGACGCCACCCGGATCATGGCTGCCATCGAGGCTGCGGACAGCGGGGCCGGCGTCGTCGTGATGGTCGACCTCGGCAGCGCCGTCCTGTCGGCATCGACAGCCCTGGAGCTGCTTGACCCGGCCCAGGCTGCCCGGGTCCGGCTGAGCCGCGGGCCGGTGGTCGAGGGAGCCATCGTGGCGGCGATCCAGGCGAGCATCGGGGACGATCTCCTGACGGTGTGCGACGCGGCCGACGCGACGCTCACCCAGGACAAGCTCGCGGAGTGACGCCGTCCGGACCCGCCGGGCCGGACCCGGGTGCCGGCGTGGTGGTCATCGGGGGTGGTGCCGTCGGCTCGTTCATCGCCGCGCTGGTCGCCCGGTCCGGGCGGGCCGTCGTCCTCGCGGGCAGGCCCGGGAGCGGACGTTCCGGTTCCGATGAGCTTGCCGTCCGCGCGCCGGACGGCGCCGTGTGGCGGGCCCGGGTGGATCGCGCGGACGGCACCGCGGGCCTGGGCCGGCCGGCCGCCGCGGTCCTGGCCGTGAAGATGCCGGACCTGGACGCCGCCATCGAGGCCTGTGCGGCGTGGCCCGACACCCCCATCGTCACGTTGCAGAACGGGATCGGCGCGGAAGAGGCCGTCGCGGCCGCCCGCCCGGGCGCGCCGCTGCTGGCCGCATCGCTGACCGCTCCGCTTGGGTTCGAGGCCGATGGGACGCTCGCCTGGCGCGCCCGCCGCGGGATCGCCCTCGGCTCGGTCAGGGGCGACACCGCGGCCCTCCGGGCGGCCCTCCGGGACGCGCTGCGCGCGGGCGGCCTGGCCGTTGCCGAGGTGGACGACTGGCGCGCGATGAAGTGGTCGAAGCTGCTCACGAACCTCGTGGCAAACGCGGTCCCGGCGCTGCTGGACTGCGACGCCGCGTCGGTTTACGCCGACCGGCGGCTGTTCGCCGTCGAGCGGGCGGCGGTCCTGGAAGCGCTCCGGGCGATGCGGGCGCTGGGGCATGCGCCGATGCATCTGCCGGGTGCCGACGTCCGGTTGCTGGCGGCTGCGTTCCGGGCGCCGCCGCTGTTCGGGCAGCCGGTCCTGCGCCGGGTCGTGGGACGAGCCCGCGGCGGCAAGGCCCCGTCGCTCCTGCTCCATCTGCGTGCGGGCGGCGGGCCGTCCGAGGCGCCCTGGCTCAACGGGGGCGTCGCCCGGGCGGGCGCGGCTGCGGGCGTGCCGACACCGGTCAACGCCGCGCTCGCGGCCATGATGGCGGCCGCCGACGCCGACCCGTCCGCCTGGGGACGTACGCGGGGCCGGCCAACGGCATTCCTTTCCACGATCGGCGAACCATCGACCACCTGGAGAAGCCCATGAAGACGATCCGGCTCACGATCCGCAACCCGTCCGGGATCCACCTGCGTCCGGGCGCCGCCTTCGTCCGGGCCGCGGCTTCGCACCGCGGCACGGCTGTTCGCGTCAGCAACGTCACCTCCGGGTCCGCGGCGGTGGATGCGCGCAGCATGCTCGCGGTGACGGCGCTCAGGATCAAGCAGGGTCACGAGATCGAGGTGAGCGCGGACGGTCCGGACGAGGAGGTTGCGCTCGAGACGTTGCGCGCGGCCGTGGAGAGCGGTCTCGGCGAACCCCTCGCCTGACGGCAACGCGGGCCGGCGCGGATCGATGTGCCGGGCGTGACCCCCGGCGTCGATAATGCCGGGCGTGGAGTCCGGATCCGTCCTTGCCGTCGTCGTCACGGCCGCTGCCGCGTATTTCATCGGAGGCATCCCGTTCGGGATCGTGGTGGCGCGCCTCGTCGGCGGGCGGGACCCGCGCAGCATCGGCAGCGGGCGGACGGGCGGCGCGAACACGCTGCGGGCCATCGGGCCCCGCTGGGCGCTCGTGTCCGGGCTCCTCGACGCCGCCAAGGGCAGCGTCGCCGTCCTCATTCCGCGGCTCCTCGGCTTCGGGCCGGCATTCGAGGTGGTGGGCGCCCTCGTCGCGATCGTGGGGCACAGCCGCTCGCCCTATATCGGGTTCGGTGGCGGCCGGGGGGTCTCGGTGGCATGGGGCACGCTCGTCGTCATCCAGCCGCTGGTCGCCCTGGCGATCCTGCCGGTCTTCGGCGGCGTGATCCTGGCGACCCGGATCTCGTCGCTCGGATCGCTGCTCGGCTCGCTCTTCGGAGGCCTGCTGATGATCGCGCTGGTCTCGCTGCAGGGATTGCCGCCGGTCTACGACGTCTATGCGGCGGGCTCCGTCGCGCTGATCTGGATCTTCCACCTCGACAACATCGCGCGCCTCCTGCGCGGCACCGAGCGCCGGATCGATCGGCGTCCCTGACCGGAGGTTGACCATGCACACCCTCACCGGAACGCCGGCATCCGCCGGCGTCGCCCTCGGCCCTTTGGTCGTCATCCGGCCGGCGCCGGTCGTCGCGGGTGGTCGAATCCAGCCCGGGC
>CAZKXK010000126.1:0-6891 GCA_964556585.1 uncultured Anaerolineaceae bacterium | reverse complement strand
CCCGCACCTCGTGGAGATCGGGGTGGACATCGTCAACCCGGTCCAGGTGAGCGCGCGCGGGATGGATACTCGCCAGCTCAAGCAGGAGTTCGGGCGCGACCTCGTCTTCTGGGGCGGCGGCGTGGACACCCAACGAGTCCTTCCGTTCGGCACGCCGTCGGAGGTCCGCGACGAGGTGCGGCGCCGGATCGACGATCTGGCGCCCGGCGGCGGCTTCGTCTTTGCCGCGGTCCACAACATCCAGGCGTTCGTCCCGCCCGAGAACATCGTGGCCGCCTTTGAGACCGTTGCCGAGCACGGCGGCTACTGAGCCGGCGGGATCGCTCCCCGCGACCCTCGGACGGCGACCCCACCTGGACGGCCGCACCTGGCCGGCGACGCAGTTGACCGACCACGACGCCCCGGGAGGTCGGAGAGGCTGCGTCTGTCAGCAGCATCCTTGAACCGGCGATGTAGTCGGCCGAATCCTGGAGTGCCCAGTCGTGCTCGAGCACGACTGCCTGGTTCGGCTCCGGCAGGCGCTCGTCGATGACGCCGTTCGCGCGTTCGTGGACGGCGGTCGCGAGCTCGGTGCCGTCGGCAACGTCGACGAGCACTGCCTGAGCCGACTTTGTGCCGAAGTCCACGCCGATCGTGTAGCGGTTGCGGCGCGTCGCCCGTCCCCTTGGCGGCTCTGCCGTCGGCTGTCCGTGTCAGGCGTGCTCAGCTGGCTGACCGTAGTAGGCGCCCGGTCCATGCTTGCGTCGGAAATGGCGCTCCTGCAGCAGGGCCGCCATCGGTGTGATGGCCCGCTCAAGGTTCGTGGTCCGGTAGGCCATCGCCGCGACCGCCTCGAGCGCGATCGCGTTCTCCACCGCCTCGGCCGGACCGGCCCCCCAGGTGAATGGGCCATGCGACAGGACGAGCACCGCCGGCATCTCGAGCGGGTCGAAGCCGAGACTCTCGAGCGCCTCGATGATCACGTTGCCGGTCTCGCGCTCGTAGTCGCCCTCGATCTCCACGGCGCTGAGGGGTCGCGTCACCGGGACGGGTCCGTGGAAATGGTCCGCGTGGGTCGTCCCGAGGCAGGGAATCGGACGCCCTGCCTGCGCCCATGACGACGCGAACGACGAGTGCGTGTGGACGACGCCGCCAATCGATGGATACCGGCGATAGAGCGCCAGGTGGGTCGGCGTGTCGGACGACGGACGGTACGTGCCTCCGCGCACGGCTCCGTCGGCGAGATTCACGACGACCATCTCGGACGGCCGCAGCCGGGCATATGCAACGCCGCTCGGCTTGATCACCAGTGCGCCCGTGTCTCGATCGACGCCGCTGGCGTTCCCGAATGACAGCGTCACCAGGCCGGCCCGTACCAGCCCCAGGTTGGCCTCGCAGACCTGCTCACGAAGCTCCGCCAGATCCATCCTCACGCGCCCCTCTCCTGCGGCGACGGCCCCATTGTGGCTCTCTCGAGCGGCCGCTGCCGGGGGGCCAGCTCGAGGTCGACCGGAGAGGAGGCCGTCGACTGCCGAATGACGAGCTCGGGCCGGAACATTCGACCGCGTGCGGGTCCGCGTCCGGTGGCCTCGCCGCCGTCGATCTCGGCGTCGCCTGCGATGCCGCCCGTCGCGCCAACCGCCAAGCCGATCGCGGCGGCGGCCATCTCGGCCATTGGCATCCGCACCGTCGTCAGCGCCGGCACCGTGAAGGTTGCCATCGGGATGTCGTCGAACCCGACGACCGAGAGGTCATCAGGGACACGGATGCCCAGGACGAGGGCGCCCCGGAGGATCCCGATCGCCAGGACGTCGGTCGATGCGACGATGGCCGTCGGCCGCGGCGAGAGGCGCATCAAGGCGCGGAACGCTTCCTCTCCGTCGCCCGGCGTATTGGCCACGTGCTGAATGTAGCCGGGCGGGACCTCGCCGAGCAGGTTTGTGAGCGCCTCCGTGTAGGCTTCCTGGCGCTCGCGAATGTCGCCGAGCAACCGACCGCCGACGAATGCGATCCGACGATGCCCGAGGGAGCTGAGGTGGGCCATGGCCGCCGTGATACCGCCCCGGTTGTCCACGCTGACACCGGGGATCAGGTCGATCTCCGAGCCCTGCCACAGGGCGACGACCGGCACGTGCGTGTCGCGCAGGTCGTCAAGCAGACGCGGCTGGTCGCCCATGTCGCCCAGCAGCAGGATCGCGTCGCACTGGCGTGCCTCGAGCATTGCCGCCAGAGCGTGCGCCTCGGTGGCCTCCGCGTGCGCGTGGCCCAGGACGATGTTGTAGCCACGCGCCCGGGCCTCGACCGAAACGGCCTCGACGGCCCCCGCGAAGAACGGGTCCGTGATATCGCGGACGATGGCGCCGAGCAGCATCATCGGCGCACCACGCAGAGCCCGGGCCAGCGGATTGGGTCGGTAGCCCACCGCTCGGGCGGCGGCTAGGACACGCTCGCGGGTCGAAGCGGCGATCGGCACGGTCAACGGGGCATCGTTGATGATCCGCGAGACGGTGCTTCGTGACACGCCGGTCGCGATCGCTATGTCTCGCATCGTCACCGGCCGACCGCGGACCGATGGTCGCTCGGTTCCGGCGTCCAGCGACCCCCTCGTCGTCGCGTCGTCGCTTGGCCCTGCGGCCGGCTGCCCAGCCGCCATCGCTACTCGAACCGGCGCCGGAGCAGGGCGTGGACCGCAACCGCAGCGAGGATGACGGCGCCATAGATGAAGTTGGTGTAATAGTCGGTCAGGCCGACCGCAACGATCCCGGCCTGGATGGCGCCGATCATGAACGCGCCGAGGAACGTGCCATAGATGGTGCCTCGGCCCCCGAACACGGAGGTCCCGCCGACGAAGACGGCGGCCAGCGTCGGGAGCTGGAAACCGTCGCCCATCGTCGGGTAGAAGTTGACGATCTGGAAGCTGTTCATCAGGCCGGCCAGCGCTGCCGCCACCCCGGTGAGGACGAACAGGAGGATGCGAGTCCGGCGCATGGGGATGCCCATGAGCCCGGCAGCCAGGCCGTTGTCCCCGGTGACGTACGCGTTCTGGCCGAGCCGGTGGCGGTTGAGGAGCAGCCACGCGACGACCGCGAGGACCAGGAGCCAGACGAACTCCATCGGGACGACGCCCCCAAGCTTTCCGACGAGCAGGTCGTACGACGGGGCAGTGCTGGCCGTAACCAAGGCATAGCTCTTGCCGTTGACGAGCACGAGGGTCAAGCCGCGGAAAAGGTACCAGCTGCCGATCGTCGCGACGAGCGCGGGGATGCCGATATACGTGACGATGAGACCGTTGAACAGGCCGGCCAGGGCCCCGACGCCAAGCGCCGCGAGGATCCCGAGCTCAACGCTGCCGGTCGCCTGCCAGGTGAAGACGAAACCGACCATGCCCAGGGCCATTTCGGACGGGAAGGAGAGGTCGATGTCGCCGGCGATGACGACCATCGTCAGGAACAGGGCGACGATCGCGATGTACGGGACCGTCTGGGCGAAGGCCAGGTAGATGCGGTCGGACAGGAAGGTGCTGGGGGCGAGGACGACGAACGCGAGCCAGAGCGCGAGGAACGCGACGGTGATGCCGATCTGGGACGCCCAGGCGTTGGTGAACGCGGTGAGGCGACCGCGGGGTCGCGGGGGCGTCGTCGTGGCGACGGCGGGGTTCATTCCTGCTCCTCGCCGGCCGCGGTCGGTGCCGTGGGTGGCCTGTCTGCCACGCGGTACCGTTCCTGTTCGGTGAAGGTTCCCTCGGCGGCGACCTCGCGCATGATGTCCAGGAGCTCCTCAAGCGAATAGCGTGAGGTCGGGAACTGGCCGGCCACGCGTCCGCGGTCGAGGACGATGATCCGGTCCGCGACCGAGTAGACGTGGAAGATGTTGTGGTCGATGAAGATCGCCGACTTGCCGGCGGTCCGGATACCCTCCACGAACCGCAGCAGCTTCTCGGTCTCCTTGAGCGACAGGCCCATGGTCGGCTCGTCGAGGATGATGATGTCGGCCTGGAAGTGCAGCGCCCGCACGATTGCCAGGCCCTGCCGCTCACCGCCGGACAGCCCCTTGACCACGGTGTCCGGGGTCAGCACCGCGGAGGTGAAGCCCATCGACTCACTCATGAGCTGGGCAGTCATCCGGCGCATGTCGCCGACCTTGAGGAAGCCGAGCCGACCGGCGACGGCACGGCCCATGAAGATGTTGCGCCAGAGGGGGAGCTGGTCGGCGAGCGCGCGCTCCTGGTAGACGGTCTCGACGCCGAGTTCCCGTGCCTTCTGGACGGTCAGACCGTCGACCCGCTTGCCCCCGAAGAAGATCTCGCCCGAATCCGGGCGGTGAACCCCGGTGATGATCTTGATGAGCGTCGACTTGCCCGCGCCGTTGTCGCCGAGCAGGCCGACGACCTCACTCGCCCCGAGATCGAGGCTGACGTCGTGGAGGACGTGGACGCCCCCGAACGACTTCGAGATGTGGCGCAGCTCGAGCCGCTTCTCGCCTCCAGGCGGTGGCACCGCCGCTGGCTCGAGCGCGGCAATGATCGGGATCGCGGGTTGCGTCGGCGGGCGAGCGCCAACGCGCGCGCCCCCCGACAAGCCGGACTCGGCGGCAGGCGGAACGGTCATTGCCTAGCGGATCTGATCGGTCACAAGCGGCGCGATGGCGTCGATGTTCGACTTGTCAACAAAACCTGCGCCGGTGTTGACGAAGAGTCCACCGAACCCGAACTTCTTGGTCATGCAGAGCTGCTCGACGGCCATGAAGCCCTGGAGGAACTCCTGCTGGTCGATGACCAGGCTGATGTAGCCATCCTTGATGCCCTGGACCGTGGCCGGCGACATGTCGAAGCCGGCAGCGTAGATGCTACCGGGCTGGAGGTTCGCGGCCTTCATGAACGTCGGGATGGCCGAGGTGAGGTTGCCGTGGTCGATGAAGATCGCCTTGACGCCCGGGTGCGAGGAGATGTAGCCGGTGAAGGTCGGCACGCCATTGGCGGCGTCCTTGTTCGTGGCGTCGTCGATCTCGTAGTAGTCAACCTTCATGCCGGCAGCCGTGAGCGTGTCGGTGATCCCCAGGGTTCGCTCGCCGCGGCCCGGCTGAGCCTTGAGGCCCCAGACCATCACTTCGTCGCCCGACTTGAGGTTGTCGCGCTTGATCGCCTCGTTGGCGAGCGACGCGCCCGCGTCGTGGAGAACCGCGCCGACGTAGCCCATGCCGCTGGACGCGAACTCGGCCTCGGCCTTCGGAAGCTCCGTGTTCATGACGGTGACGAGGATGCCCTGCTTCTCCGCGTCCTGGATCAGCGGATCGAAGGCGTCGTCACCCGGGTGGCCCATGACGGCGATCCCGTCCGGCTTCGTGGCGACTGACTGCTGGAACTGGGTGATCATCTTGTTGGGGTCCCAGTCGGACCACTGGTACGTCACGTCAGGTCCGAAGGCCGCCTGGGCAGCCTTGGCACCGTTGTAGACGACCGTCTCGAAGCCGCCGCCGGGGGTCCCGCCGGGGAAGAAGGTGATCTTCATTCCCGCGCAGAACTGGCCAGCCACGGGCGCAGCCGAGCCGGCAGCCGCCGGCGATGCGGCACCGGCCGCTGCGCTCGCAGCGGGCGACGGGGTGCTGGATGAGTTGCAGGCGCTGACTACCAGCACCGCGGCAAACGCCAGCGCTGGCAACCGTCGCGAAACGTGCGTCCCAGATCGAGCCATCCGACTCCTCCTCGTGTCACCGACTCCCGCCCGGGATCTCCCGGGGCGCTTCGAAAACACTCCTCGTTTCGGCAGAGACCTCCCTTCCGGCCTGGGATCTCGCGATCACCGGCAACCACTCCCGGAGGTCGTCACCGAACCCGGGCCTGGCACTCCTGCCGGTGTTCTCGTCGCCCCGCTCCTCCTCGGTTCCAATGTTCGCGGCGCGGAGGCATCCATTCGCGCCCGCCATTGCGGCTCGCTCGGGGCTACAGGCCCCGCGCGAGCTGGTAGTAGGCCTGGTTCCAGCGCAGCTCCTTCTTGATGCCCGCCACCGACGTGGTCTCGTCGATCGCCACCAGCTCGATACCGGCCATCTCCGCGAAATCGTCGAGATGCTGGCGGCGGAGTGCCGTGCTGAAGCTCGTGTGGTGGGGACCGCCGGCCAGCAGCCATGCCTCGGCGGCAATCTTCAGGCCGGGGCGGGGCTCCCAGAGAGCGCGTGCCACGGGCAGCCGCGGAAGGGCCTCGGGCAGGCTCACCACGTCCACCTCGTTGAGGACCATGCGGAAGCGCTCGCCCATGTCGAGCAGGCCCACGGCAACCGCAGGCCCCGGGCTCGCCGTGAAGACCAGGCGAACAGGGTCCGCCTTCCCGCCGATCGACAGCGGGTGGACCTCGCAGGACGGTGTCTCGGTCGAGATCGAAGGGCAGACCTCGAGCATATGGGCGCCCAGGACCTGGGGCCGACCCGGCACCAAGTGGTACGTGTAGTCCTCCATGAACGAGGTCCCGCCCGGGAGCCCCGTGGCCATCACCTTCATGGCCCGGACGAGCAGCGCCGTCTTCCAGTCACCTTCCGCGCCAAAGCCGTAGCCGTCGGCCATCAGCCGCTGGACGGCGATGCCAGGCAGCTGCGACAGCTCTCCCAGATCCTCGAACGTGTCGGTGAACGCGCCGAAGCCGCCCGCCTCGAGGAACGCGCGCAGGCCCACCTCGATCCGGGCGGCCTCGCGAAGGGCCGCGCGTTGCCCACCATCGGACCGGAGCGGCGCAGCGAGCGCGTAGCGTGACTCGTAGTCGGCGACGACGGCGTCCACTGCGTCCTCCGTCGCCGCCCGGACCGCGGCGACGAGGTCGCTGACGCCATACCCATTCACCTGGGCACCCAGGCGGATCTGCGCCTCCACCTTGTCGCCCTCGGTGACCGCGACCTGGCGCATGTTGTCGCCGAAGCGGGCGA
>CAZKXK010000125.1:0-6896 GCA_964556585.1 uncultured Anaerolineaceae bacterium | reverse complement strand
CCAGGAGCCCGTCCCGGACGGCGATGACGCCCGTCACGAGACCGAGCCAGACGGCCGCGCCACCGGAAAGCCCGGCGACGAGCGCCCCGATCCCCGCCCCGTTCGCCGCGCCCGCCTCGGCGCCGCGCAGGCGGCGATCGAGAGTCCCGACGTCGGCCATCCGGCGCTCCAGCGCGCCGTTCATCACGATCTCGGGCGCACCGTGGAGCAGCTCCAGCGCGGCGGCCGCGAGCTCGCCCCGGGCGGGGACGATCCGCCGCTCGGCTCGCCGGGCCACGGCGGAGGCGGCGAGCGGCGCACCGGCGGCCGTGACGAGCAGCGTGACCGCCAGCGCCGCGCCGGCCAGCGGCACGAGGAATGCCACGAGCAGGACCGCCCCGGCCCCCACGATCCCGACCACCGCGTAGGGGAGCAGGACCCGCAGCCAGACGTCCGCAAGGCTGTCGATGTCGGCCACGAGGCGGGCCACCAGGTCGCCCGAGCGGTACTCGGCCAGGCCGGCCGGCGCGAGTCGCTCGAGGCGGCGGTATGCGTCGGAGCGCAGACCGGCGAGGACCCGGAACGCCGCGTCGTGCGAGGCGAGCCGCTCCGCGTAGCGCAGGGCAGCGCGACCGATCCCGAAGGCGCGCACGGCGACGATCGCCACCATCAGGTACAGCACCGGCGGCTGCTCCCAGGCGCGGGAGATCAGCCAGGCCGAGGTCGCGGTCAGCCCGACAGCGGCGCCGGCCGCCCCGACCCCGGCGAGGACCGCCAGCCCGAGGCGCGCCCGGACCGGCCGGGCCAGCCCGATGACACGCCGGAGCGGTGCCGCGCGGGGCGACTCGCTCGTCAGCGCGTTCATGCGACCGCATCCACTGGCACAGGGCCGGCAACGGCTCCCGATGTCTCGGCCGGCGACGATGGGCCGGCGTAGGCGTCGTCGGCATCCGCGCGCCAGTCCAACCGGACGACGCGGTCGGCGAGGGCGAGCGCGGCGGGGCGATGCGCGACGAGGATCACGGCCCGCCGCTCGGTCCGGGCGAGGTCCCGGACCGCTGACAGGACCTGCTGTTCGCTCGCCTCGTCGAGGCCGGCGGTCGGCTCGTCGAGCAGGACCAGCGGCGCATCCCGCACGAAAGCCCGGGCGATCGCCACGCGCCGGCGCTGGCCGCTCGAAAGCCCCGCCCCGCGCTCGCCGAGGACGGCTGCCGGATCGAGGTCGCCGAGCCCGACCGCCGCGAGCGCCGCCCGGACGGCCGCCTCCGGGGAGTCCGGCGCGCCGAGCCGGACGTTGTCGGCAAGCGTTCCCGCGAACAGGTACGGGTCTTGGGCGACCCAGGCGACGCGGCTCCGCCAGGCGGCCGGCTCCAGCTCGTCGAGCGCCACCCGCTCAGCGCCGCTGCCCAGCCAGACGCGGCCCTCGTCGGGCGACAGGAGGCCGGCGATCACCGCGAGCAGCGTCGTCTTGCCCGCCCCGCTCGGCCCGGCAAGGGCGACCACCTCGCCCGCGCGGACCGAGAGCGAGGCGCGACAGGGCGCGAGCAGCCCGCGCTCCGGCTGGCGGACCGTGACGTCCTCCACGACCAGGCCGGCGGCGCGCAGGTCCGGGACGTCGGTCCGGCGTCCGGCCGGCGGCTCGGGCGCGTCGATGATCGCGAACGCCTGCTCCGCCGCCCCCATGCCCTCCTCGGCGGCGTGGAACTGGGCGCCGAGCTGGCGGAGCGGGAGGTACGCCTCCGGTGCCAGGACCAGGACGAACAGCCCGGTCCGCAGGTCCATCTCGCCGGCAACCAGTCGCAGGCCGATCCCCACCGCGATGAGCGCGACCGAGAGGGTCGCGAACAGCTCGAGGACGAACGCGGACAGGAACGCGACCCGCAGCGCCGCCAGCGTCTCGCGGCGGTAGTCGTCGGTAGTCTGCTCGAGCGCGGCGACCTGGACGCGGGCGCGCCCGAAAACCTTGAGCGTGGGCAGGCCGGCCACCACGTCGAGGAAGTGGTGCGCGAGGCGCGCCAGCGCGTTCCAGCGCCGGCGCCGGCGGCGCTCCGAGGCCATGCCGACGAGGACCATGAACAGCACGACCAGAGGCACGGTCGCCAGGATCGTGACCGCGGAGATGGCGTCCGATCCGAGGATCGTCAGGACCACCACGACCGGCACGACCGACGCCAGGATGAGCTGCGGCAGGTACTTCGCGAAGTACCCGTCGAGCGCATCGACGCCGCGCGTGGCGAGCGCGACGACCTCGCCGCTCCGGGCCGTGGCCGACCAGCGCGGGCCCATCCCCACGGCGCGCCGCAGGAGCGCCAGGCGCAGCGTCGACTTCACCTCCGCGGAGGCCCGGTGGGCGGCCGACTCCCCGGCCCATGCGACGCCGGCCCGGGCCGCGAGCACCAGCCCGAGCAGAACGAGCGTGCCGCCCAGGGTTGCGAGCCCGGCCCGGTCCTGGAACGCGGCGCTGATCGCGTCGGCCAGCAGGCGTGCCTGGGCGATCGCCAGTCCCGCGGTCGCCAGGCCCAGCGCGACGCTGACCGCGAGGTGAAGCCGGGTTCTCCGAGCGATCCGGAAGAGGCGGGGATCGATGGGCCTCAGGCCCCGGCTCCCGTCTCGTCCGGCGGGATCTGGTTCACGCCGATCCGGCGCCGGAAGACCCAGTAGGTCCAGCCCTGGTAGAGCAGGACGAGCGGCGTGAAGATGACGGCGACGACTGTCATGATCGAGAGGGTGTACGAGGTGGAGGACGCGTTCGTCGTCGTGAGGCTGTAGGCCGCGTTGGTCGTCGAGGGCATGACGTCCGGGAAGAGCGCCACGAACAGCGCCACCACGGCGAGCGCGATCGTCACCGCCGTGCCCGCGAACGCCCAGCCTTCGCGCCCGCGGCGGTTCGCCAGCAGGGCGCCGACGAGGGCAACGGCGGCGAGGACGGACAGGGTCGCCGACGCGGGGTCGCCCGTCTTCTGCTGGGTCCAGGCAAGGAAGGCGACCGCGAGCACGGCCGCGGCCAGGCCGACTCGACCCGCCAGGCGGTTGGCCCGGACGCGGATGTCACCCGTGGTCTTGAGGGCCAGGAACGCCGCGCCGTGGGTGACGAAGAGGGCAAGGGTCGTCAGGCCGCCCAGCAGCCCGTACGGGTTGAGGAGCGTGAGCAGGCTGCCGGTGAACTCGTGGTTGGCGTCGATCGGGACGCCGCCCACGATGTTCGCCAGCGCGGTGCCCCACAGGATCGCCGGCAGGAGCGAGCCGAAGAAGATCGCCAGGTCCCATCCGCGCCGCCACGAGGGCTCGGGGCGCTTGCTTCGGAACTCGAACGCGACGCCGCGCACGATCAGGGCCACGAGGATGAGGAAGAGCGCCAGGTAGAAGCCCGAGAAGAGCGTCGCGTACCACTCCGGGAACGCGGCGAACGTCGCCCCGCCGGCAACGAGCACCCAGACCTCGTTGCCGTCCCAGACGGGCCCGATGGTGTTGATGACGACGCGCCGCTCCCGCTCGGTGCGGCCCAGGACCGGGAGCAGGATGCCGACGCCGAAGTCGAAGCCTTCCAGGACGAGGTAGCCGACCCACAGGATCGTGATGAGGCCGAACCAGACGGTGGTGAGTTCCATGGCAGCTCGTCCTCAGTACGCGAACGCGACCGGCCGATCGGCGTCGTCCGCGCCGTGGCCATCGGGTGCCTCGAGATCGGGCAGGCCGGCCCGGATCCGGCGCACGAGCAGGCCGACCTCGACGATCGCCAGGCCGCCGTACAGCACGGTGAAGCCGACCAGGGTGATCAGCACCTCCAGTGCCGACGTGCCGGGCGACACGCCGGCCGAGGTTGGCATCAGGCCGAACACGATCCACGGCTGGCGCCCCATCTCGGTGAAGATCCAGCCCAGCGAGTTCGCCGCCAGCGGCAGGAAGGGCAGCAGGAGCGCGGTCCAGACGACGAACCGGCTCGGGCGGATGACGCGCCGCCGCAGCGCCCACAGCATCCAGAGCGCCGCGAGCGCCGCCAGGCCGCCGGCGCCGATCATGAGCCGGAACGTCCAGTAGGTGAGCGGCACGATCGGCCGGTAGTCACCCGGTCCGTAGAGCTGCTGGTAGGAGGCCTGGATGTTGTTGATGCCCTGGACGCTGCCGTCCAGGGTGCCCGTCGCCAGGAACGACAGCACGTTCGGAACCCGGATTGAGTAGAGCTCCTTGGTCCCGTCCAGCGAGCCGATCGTGAAGATGGAGAACGATGCGGGCTGCTCCGTCTGGTAGAGCGCCTCCGCGGCAGCCATCTTCATCGGCTGGATGCTCGTCATGACCTTTGCCTGCTGGTCGCCGGTCACGAAGATGAGGAGCCCGGAGACGAGGACCGTCACGGCGCCGAGTCGCGCGGCGGTCCGGAGCACCCCGGCGTCCTCGCCCGGGGCGCGCGCGAGTCGCCAGAGCGCGACGCCGGCCATGAAGGCGCCGGCTGTGAGGAACGCGGCGACGATCGTGTGCAGGAAGGTGATCGTGGCCAGCGAGTTCGTGAGGACGGCCACGAAGTCGGTCAGCTCGGCGCGGTGGCGCGTCTGGTTGAGCGTGTAGCCGACGGGGTGCTGCATCCAGGCGTTCGCCGCCAGGATGAAGTAGGCCGAGAGGGCGGTCCCGATCGCGGCGATCCAGATCGTCGCGAGGTGGACACGCCTGGGCAGGCGATCCCAGCCGAAGATCCAGAGGCCGAGGAACGTCGACTCGAGGAAGAAGGCCAGCAGGCCCTCGATCGCGAGCGGGGGCCCGAAGATGTCCCCGACGAACCGGCTGTAGTCGCTCCAGTTCATCCCGAACTGGAACTCCTGGACGATCCCGGTCACGACGCCCAGGGCGAAGTTGATCAGGAACAGCTCGCCGTAGAACTTGGTGAGCCGCAGGTAGCCCGGCTTCCCGGTTCGCACCCAGGCCGTCTGCAGTCCCGCCACGAGGAACGCGAGCCCGATCGTGAGCGGCACGAACAGGAAGTGGTAGACGGTGGTGATCCCGAACTGCCAGCGTGCGAGGTCCAGGGTGTCCAACGAGCCCTCCCGCCTTCGCCCCCCACCTCGGCCGGCCCCGACGCGTCAAGCGTCCCGCCTGCCAACAGCGACAAGTCTATCCGCGCCGCCGTGGACGGCGCCAGCCGTTTCTCGGCGCCAGCCCTGGTCGCCGGCTCTAGTGCACCGCCGCCCCGACCAGGCTGCCGAGGCCGAACGTGATCGCGGCGGCCGCCAGGCCCAGCACCACCTGGCGCGCCCCCGTGCGGAGCGCGCTCGCGCCGGTGACGACGGTGATCGCGGCTCCGACGGCCATCAGGGCCAGCACGCTGAGCGCGACCGACGCGACGATCGCCGGCTGGCCGCTCGCGACGATGAAGGGCAGGATCGGAACGGCGGCACCGAGCGCGAAGAGACAGAACGACGTTCCGGCCGCGACCCACGCGGAACCGCCCAGCGCGTCCGGGTCGATGCCCAGCTCCTCGCGGGCCAGCGTGTCGAGCGCGTGCCCGGCATCGCCGGCGACGATCGAATGGGCCGTCGTGCGTGCCTGCGCCGCGGACAGGCCCTTGGCCTCGTAGATGAGGGCCAGCTCCTCCTCTTCCTCCTCCGGCGCGGAGATGAGCTCGTCGCGCTCCACCGCGATCTGGTGGGTGTACAGCTCGCGGGCGCTCTGGACCGACAGCCACTCGCCGATCGCCATCGAGAGCGCCCCCGCCAGCAGGCCCGCGAAGCCGGCTACGAGGACGGCGGCACCGCCGCCGTAGGCACCGGCGACGCCCATTGACAGTCTCAGGTTGGAGACGAGCCCGTCGTTGGCGCCCAGGACCGCGGCGCGCAGGGCGTTGCCCCCGCCCATCCGGTGGCGGCCCTCGATGCGGGCCACGGTCCCGCCCGCCATCCCGCGCCCCCCTGACAGCTCGCGCAGGAGCCGGGCGTGCGAGCGCTCGTCCGCCGGCATGTTCGCCGTGGCCTCCGGCTGCGCGTCGTACATCCGCTGGTCGGCCGATTCCTTCTGGGCCATGGTGGCGACGACGGCGCCGGCGCCGAACCGGCGGGCGATCCAGATCAGGACCCGGGTGCGCCACGACGGGCGGCGGGGCAGGGCGGCAATCCCCGCGTCCTCGAGTCGCTCGCGCCAGACGGCGCCGTGGCGGACCTCGGTCGCGGCGAGCCGGCGATAGAGCTCCCGCAGGGCGGGGTCCTTCTCGGCCGCCGCCATCACGTCGTAGAGGGCTGCGCCGTCGATCTCGCCCTGGAGGTTCTCGCGGTAGCGGTCGACGTCCGCGGCGGTGGGCGCCGTGCCTGCTGGATCCTCGCGCATGCCTTCAGCCTACACGCCGATGGACCGGCTCGGGAGCACCGTCTCAGGCGATACGCGCGTCCGATGCCGCGCCGGCGCCGGCCGGCGGAACCCGTCGCGGCCCCGCAACCCACAACGCGACCGTCCACAGCACCAGCGCCGCCAGCACGACCGGGATCAGCGGGAGGTACGACCCCGTCGTGTCGAAGGAGATCGCGCCGACATAGACGGCCAGCGTGCCGCCGACCGGGTAGGCGACGCCGAGCAGACCGAAGATCGACCCGAAGTTCGGCCCGCCGAAGACGTCGCCGAAGGCGGCGGACCGAACCGCGATGGTGGCCCCGGTGCCGATCCCGTGGAGGATGACGCCCGCGATCGCCAGCCCGGGCGCGGACGCGACGAGGCCGAGCGCCGCCACGACGCCGCCGCCCACCGCGGCCGCGGCGAGGACGCCGACGACCCGCCGGCCGATCCGGTCGGAGAGCCCGCCACCCACGACCTGGCCTCCGACGTACGCGAGCGACTGGAACCCAAGCGCCGTCGCGGCCCATCCGGCACCGAGCCCGCTCCTCACGGCGCTCGGGATGAACGCCTGGAGGACGCCTTCGTCGAAGACGCCGATCGCGGCG